>QMQL01000008.1 GCA_003650505.1 Candidatus Acetothermia bacterium
ACGATCCGGGAGAAGGGCCTGATCCGCGTCCCGCAGGTGGTGCAGAGGTCGAGGCCAGGATCGGGGAGGAGGTCCCCGCAGACCCGGCACCGCTCCCCGGAGAGGCGGGGAAGGGCCGTGAAACACCTATCGCAAACGATCTTTCCCCGATCGGTCCCCCCACCGCACAGGGCGCACTCCGGCGGGTAGAGGAGGGAGAGGACCCCCTCGGCGATCCCTGCGATAAGGCCCCTCCACTCAGATGAGAAGCGCCACGCGGAGGAGCTGGTTCGTGTACCCCCATTCGTTGTCATAGAAGGTCACGACCTTGAGGAGGCGCCCGTCGACGACGACGGTGAGGGAGAGGTCGACGACGCTCGCGCGGCTGTCCCCGATTATGTCGCTCGACACGATCGGATCGTCGCTCACCCCGAGGATCCCGGCGAGCTCCCCTTCGGCGTAGCGGCGGAACGCGTCGTTCACCGCTTCCTTCGTCACCGGCTCGCGCATCTCGGCGGTGAAGTCGCTGACCGATCCGGTCGGGACCGGGACGCGGAACGCCATCCCGTCCATCTTCCCCGCCAGGCTCGGGATCACCTTCGTCGTCGCCGTTGCCGCGCCGGTCGTCGTCGGGACGATGTTCGCCGCAGCGGCGCGGCCGCGGGTGAGCTTCTTGTGCGGGGAGTCGACGAGCCGCTGGTCGGCGGTGTAGCCGTGGACGGTGGAGAGGGAGGCGTGGACGATCCCGAACTCCCGCTCGAGGACGTAGGCGACCGGGGCGAGGGAGTTGGTCGTGCACGAGGCGGCGGCGACGATCCTATCCTCCTTCGGATCGTACGCGTCGTCGTTCACCCCGTAGACGATCTGTAGTATGTCGTCGCTCTTCGGCGGGGCCGAGAGGAGGACCCGCGATGCGCCGGCCTGGACGTGGAGCGATGCCTTCTCCCGCGTCAGGAAGACACCGGTCGACTCGATGACGAGATCGATCCCCATCTCCGCCCAGGGGAGATCCTTCGGATCCTTCTCGGTCAGCAACGGGATGAACCTCCCGTCGACCTCGATCCCGTCCTCCTTGGCCATGACCTCCTTCCCGTAGCGGCCGTAGACCGTGTCGTAGGTGAGGAGGTACCGCGCCGTCTGCGGGCTGATGAACGGATCGTTTATCGCCACGATCTCGATGTCATCCCTACCATAAGCATTCCTGAAGAACGCCCGTCCGATCCGTCCGAACCCGTTTATCGCCACCTTCTTCATCCTTCGCCCTCCTTCGCTTCATCCTTTTCCTCGATCATACCGAGGAAGTAGCGGTGAATCCGCAGATCCTCGGTCAACTCGGGGTGGAAGCTCGTCACGAGGACATTTTCCTCCCTCGCCATCACCACCGCGCCGGCGTAGAGCGCCATCGGGACGACCCTCTCCCCGAGCCGGGTCACGTACGGGGCGCGGATGAAGACGGCCGGGACGTCCTCCCCGATCCCCTCCACCTTCAGGATCGTCTCGAAGCTGTCGACCTGCCGACCCGAGGCGTTCCTCCTCACCCCGATGTCGATCGCCCCGATGTACGGAGAGGGCGCACCGTCGACCTCGCGGGAGAGGAGGATCATCCCGGCGCACGTCCCGAACATCGGGAACCCCTCGCCGGCCATCCGCCGGAGCCGCTCGAGGAGGGAGCCGCTCGCCAAGAGGGATATTGCGGTCGACTCCCCTCCGGGGAGGACGAGGCCGGAGATCCCGTCGAGATCGGCCTCACCCTTGACGATCTTCGTATCCGTCCCGAGCCGCTCCAGGCTTTTTACGTGCTCGCGGACCGCCCCCTGCAGGCCGAGGACACCGACGATCATTTCCCCCGGGTCTGCATCATCTCGGCTTCCGGGATCTGTTCGATCGCGATCCCGGACATCGCCTCCCCGAGCCCCGCGGATATCTCGGCGAGGATATCCGGATCGTTGTAATGGGTCGTCGCCTGAACGATCGCCCGCGCCCGCCGGGCCGGATCGGAGGACTTGAAGATCCCACTCCCGACGAATATCCCATCGCAGCCGAGCTGCATCATCATCGCGGCGTCGGCCGGTGTCGCTATCCCGCCGGCGGCAAAGTTGACCACCGGGAGCCGGCCGGCATCGCGGATCGCGTGGAGGATCTCGAGCGGGGCGCCAAAATCCTTCGCTATCGTCATTAGCTCTGACTCGTCGGCGGAGAGGACGCGGCGGATCTGCTCGTTCATCAGCCGCATATGCCGGACCGCCTCGATCACGTTCCCTGTCCCCGGCTCCCCCTTCGTCCGGATCATCGCCGCTCCCTCGGCTATCCTCCGGCACGCCTCCCCGAGGTTCCGCGCCCCGCAGACGAACGGGACGGTGAACTCCCACTTGTCGATGTGATAGTCGGGATCGGCCGGGGTGAGGACCTCCGACTCGTCGATGTAGTCGACCTGGAGCGCTTGGAGGATCTGCGCCTCGGCGAAGTGCCCGATCCTCACCTTCGCCATCACCGGGATGGAGACGGCGTCCATGATCTCCTTCACCTTCGTCGGATCGGCCATCCGCGCCACGCCGCCCTCGGCCCTGATGTCGGCCGGGACCCGCTCGAGGGCCATAACGGCGACGGCGCCGGCCTCCTCCGCTATCTTCGCCTGCTCGGCGGTCGTGACGTCCATGATCACCCCGCCCTTCAGCATCTCGGCGAGGCCGCTCTTCACACGATACGTACCCTTCTCCACCATCGATCTCACCCCTTTAGTAGGCCGCCAGCACGAAGTGCATCCCGATTATACGATCGCTGTCAACCGGGCGAAAGGCCGATTCAGCCGCCCCGGCCGCGCGAGTCGGCCCAGTTCAATTTCCTCTCGAGGATGTCGAAGAACGAGGGGAAGACCGATAGCCGGACGAGGTACGTCGGCGGCTCGGCCCGGGTGACGACGATCTCGGTCCCGGCCGGCCCCTCACCGACGCGGTCGCCGTCGGCGATCAGGATCACGTCGCTCAGAGCGCGGAGGCGTATCTCCTCATCCGGTGGGAATATCACCGAACGGAGTCCGAGGCGGTGCGGGGCGAGTGGCTTGGCGAGGATGCACGCCGCCGGCGGGACGACGATCGGCCCCCCGGCCGCCAGGTTGTACGCCGTCGAACCGGTCGCAGTGGCGAGGATGATCCCGTCCCCGGGATAGCGGGTGACGACCCCGTCCTCCCAAGCGAGCTCGAGCTCGCAGAACCGCGAGTCTCGGTCGCCGGTGACGACAAGGTCGTTCAGGACCGACCCGGATATCGGACCGGCCTCGTAACGGAGCCGCATCCGCTCCTCGATCGTGAACCGGTCGGCCAGGATGTCCTCGAGGGCCCCGATCAGTTCGGATACCGGGGCCTGGGTCAGGAAGCCGAGGCTCCCGAGGTTGACGCCGAGGATCGGGAGGGAGGTCTCGGCGAACAGGTCGGCGGCGCGAAGGACGGTCCCATCCCCGCCGAGGGCGAGGACGAGCCCGCCCTCAACATCGATCGGGACCCGATCCGAGACCGGGACCGGTTCGACCCCGTGCTCCTGGCACCAGACCTTCAGCGAGGCCAAGGTGCGGAGGGCCTCCGGCTTATCCGCGTTCGCAACGATGTAAAGCTCCTTGAGCTCCATGGGACGATGGTAGCGATGCTGAAATCCCCGATCAAGACGGGCGTCGCGGCACGTACTTCCAGCGGCAGGCGAACCGCTCGATCAGCTCGATCACGATGTACAGGGCGAGACCGAGGATCGCCATCGCCAGGATCCCGGCGAACGCCTGCGTCCCGCTGTACATGTTGTTCTTGATGAACGGACCGAGCCCTCCCCGCCGCGGATCGAATGAACCGGTCGTCTCGGCGATGTAGAGGAAGGCCATCCCGAGGCCGACGCTGACCCGGAGGCTCGTCAGGATCGAGGGGAGGGTCGCCGGGAGTATGACGTGCCAATAGACCTGCCAGCGGGAGGCTCCGGCGGAGAGGACGCTCGTCACGTATTCCTCCTCGATCTGCTTCGCCGCGCCGCGGGCGGAGACGAGGAGCTGGAAGAAGAGGGCGATCGCAACGATCGTCACCTTGACCGGGCTTCCGATCCCGAAGATGAGGAAGAGGAGGAGGATGAACGCGACCTGGGGGATCGGGTAGAGGATGTAGATCATCGGGGATATCAGCTGATCGAGCCTCCGCTCGTGCCCGATCAGAAGGCCGAGCGGATACCCGGTGAAAAACGCGATCAGGATCGCCATCACCAGCCGCCAGGCGCTGATCCAGAAGTTCTTGAACAAGAGCGGGCCGAGCCTGACCATCTCGGCGATCGCCCGGACCGGGTTCGGGAGGAACGCCCTCCCCTTTATCGCCTCGATCGAGAGGCTCGCTATCTCCCAGGCGAGGAGGAGGATCCCCACGCTTGCCGCGTACATCATGATCCTACCCCGGAACGAGCGGTCGCGGAGCTTCGCCCCGATCGATACGAGAACCCTCCTCACCTTCCCACCTCCAACGCCGAGCGGAGCCGGGAGACGGTGGCGATGAACCCCTCCTGGCCGCGATAGTCGAGCTCCCCCATCCCCGGGTTGTCGACGACCGCCTTGATCCGCGCCGGCCGGTCGCTCAGAACGGCGATCCTCTCCCCGAGGAATGCGGCCTCCTCGATGTCGTGGGTGACGAGGATCAGGGAGAAGCGGTGCTTCCGCCAGAGGGTGAGGAAGAGATCCTGGATCCTCTCCTTGGTCAGGGTATCGAGCGAGGCGAGCGGCTCGTCCATCAGCATCACCGTCGGTGAGGTGGCAAGCGCCCGGGCGATCCCGACCCTCCGCTTCATCCCCTCGGAGAGCTCGGTCGGGTAGCGATCCTTCACCTCGAGGAGCCCCATCTCCTCGAGGGCGGCCGTAGCCGTCTTCTTCGGGTATTCCTTGGCGAGGAGTAGGCTCAAATTCGCGTTCTGCCAGACCGTCTTCCACGGGAGTAGCCCGGCGTTCTGGAGGATCAAAGCGACCCGACTCCCGACCCCAGAGAGGGGCTTACCCTCGAGGGTCACCTCCCCGACGGCCGGTTTCAGGAGACCGGCGATCGCGTAGAGGAGGGAGGTCTTTCCGCACCCGGACGGCCCGATCAGGGCGAGGCTCCCCCCGGGCGGGACCTTCAGGGAGACGCCATCGACCGCCCGGACAGCGCGGGCGCCGTTCCCGTACTCGACGACTATATCATGAAGCTCGATCATGGGATAAACCGAAGATCGACGAGATCCTCGTAGCTCGGAAGATCGATGATGTACCCCTTCGACTTCATCCACGCCGCCACGTCGTTAAACTGCCCGCGCAAGGGCTCCTCCGGCCGGTTGAAGGTCGGTATCACGATCGCATCGAGGACCTCCTGCGGGATCGAGGCCGGATTCGCCCCCTCGAAGAAGAGGGGGATGACGACGTCGAGCCCCTCCTCGATCAGCTTATCGCGCGGGGTCTCATTTATCCGTTCGATCGCCTCGGTATAGGCCGAGTAGAACGCGGCGACGATATCCGGATGGTCGGCGACGAACCGCCGCTGAAAGATGACGAAGCTCGGGAGGGGATCGACCTCGGAGAAGTCGGAGAGGGTGACGATGTAGATCGGCTCCCCGTTGGCCGGATGATAGGTCGCGAGGTAGGAGATGTAGGGCTCGGGGAGGACGGCGGCCGGGATCGACCGGGCTCCGAACCAGACCGCGATCTGGAGGACCCCGTTGAAGTACATGTACCGGTTCATCCAACCATCGGTCAGGCCGTGGGCGGCGAGGAGCTCGTCGAGGAGGTACTCGTAATCGCTCCGATAGGTCGTTCCGATCGGCTGGCCGGAGGAGATGAGCGCGTCGATGGAATCGATCCCGAACGACTCGGTCGTTACGAGCCCGAGGCTGATGCTCCCGGTCTGAGGGCGGGAGGCGGCCGCGCTCGTGATCACCACGTCCCAACCGCCGGCGTCGTCGAGGATCGCGCGGGTCATGTCCTCCATCACGGCATCGAGGTTCCCAGTCATGAGGGCGGTGCTCCGCTCCTGATCGTCGGTTATCCCGATTATCTCGACCGAGACCCCTGCATCGGCGAACAGCCCCCATTCCTGGGCGAAAGCGATCGGAAGAGCCTCGTAGACGGGAGGGAGGCTTATCCGGAGGGTCGCCTCATCCGCGAGCCCGATCGCGGGGAGAAGGGAGATGATCAGCAATAAGGACGCGGCTCGTCGTATCAAGGCCATCGGTTTCCCCCTCATCGGTTAGGGATCGGTCAATGATTATAGCGACCGGAGGAAATCCGACCAATGAGGCTCAAATCCCTTTTCCTTTCGTCACCGCGGGCGATCGGTTAATATCACGCTCCGATGGATCGGCTGCGGAGTTGGCTCTGGCGGTACCGCGGGCGCATCCTGGCCGGGTTTCTCGCCCTCCTCGTCGTGGACGGAGCCGGGCTCCTCGTACCGCTCGTGATCAGGGATGCGATCGATCGGCTCGCGCGCGGCGAGGGAGGCCTCCTCAGAAGCGGCCTGTACATCGTCGCTCTCGCCGTGATCGTGATGGCGTTCCGCTTCCTCTGGCGCTACTTCCTGATCGGGAGCGCCCGTCTGATCGAGCGCGACCTCCGGGAGAAGCTGTATCGCCACCTCCTCCGGCTCCCTCCCTCGTTCTACAACGAGCACAAGACCGGCGATCTGATGGCGCACGCCACGAACGACATCGACGCGGTCAGCCGCGCCTGCGGTTTCGGGGTGATCACGATCGCCGATCCACTGTTCATGATCCCGGTGGCGGTCGGGATCATGCTCGCCATCGACCCGCATCTGACCCTGTACGCGATCATCCCCCTCCCGATATTGACCCTGTTCATGCTCGGTTTCGGTAGGGTGATCCACCGGAGGTTCGAGATCGTGCAGGAGGGGTTCTCCGGGTTGATGGAGAAGGTGAGGGAGAACGTCGCCGGGATCAGGGTCCTGAAGTCGTTCGTGCAGGAGAAGGGAACGGAGCGGGACTTCGACCGGACGAACCGCTCGTTCGTGGATAAGAACATGGCCCTCGTCCGGGTCTGGGGGCTGTTCGAGCCGCTGATCGAACTCCTCTCCGGGACGACCCTGGCGATCGTCCTCTGGGTCGGAGGGGTGAGCGTAATCAGGAGCTCGATCACCCTCGGCGACTTCGTCGCGTTCACCCAGTACCTCTCGATGTTGATCTGGCCGATGATCTCGATCGGATGGGCAGTGAACGTCATCCAGAGGGGGAGCGCGTCCCTCGTCAGGATCAATCGGCTCCTCGCCGTCGCCCCGGAGATCACCGACCCGCCCGAGCCGAAGCCGGTCCGGGGTTCCCGGATCGAGATCCGCAACCTAACCTTCCGCTACCCGGATGCGGCGGGGGATTCGCCCGCCCTGTCCAACATCGACCTAACGATCGAGGAGGGTATGAACATCGGGCTCGTCGGCCTGACCGGGGCGGGGAAGAGCACCCTCGCCAGGTTGATCCCCCGGATGTTCGATCCCCCGCCGGGGACGGTCCTCGTCGGAGGGATCGACGTCCGCGAGCTCTCCTTAAAGGAGCTTCGCCGGACGATCGGGTTCGTCCCCCAGGATCCATTCCTGTTCTCGGCCTCGATCCGGGAGAACATCGCGTTCGGAAACCCTGAGGCGAGCGACGAACAGGTCGAGGCGGCGGCCCGGCGCGCCGGGATCCACGACGAGATCGTCGAGTTCCCCAACGGGTACGAAACAAGGGTTGGGGAGAGGGGGATCGCCCTCTCCGGCGGACAGAAGCAGCGGGTGGCGATCGCCCGCGCCCTCCTCCTTCCCGCGAGGATCCTGATATTCGACGACCCCCTCTCCGCGGTCGACGCCGAGCGGGAGGCGTTCATCCTCCGGAATCTGAGGGATTTCTTCCGCAGCCGCACCTCGATCGTGATCGCCCATCGCCTGTCGGCGGTGATGCATTCGGAGCGGATCGTCGTCCTCGACAGGGGGAGGATCGTCGAGTCGGGGACCCACGCGGAGCTCCTCGCCCATGCCGGGATATACAAGCGGATATGGGACCTCCAGCAAGCGGAGAAGGAGGTGAACGATGGATCACGGTAGCTCGCATGACGACGAGGTCCTCGGGAAGGCATTCGACCTTAGGCTGATGCGCCGGCTCGTCCGGTTCCTTGTCCCCTATCGGGGCCTCTTCTCCGTATGCGTCCTTCTGATCCTCGTTCTGACCGGGATCCAATCCGGGCTCCCCTACATCAGCAAGATCGCGATCGACCGGTTCCTCACCCTCCCGTGGGCGATCGTCACCGTGGAATCGGCCCCGGGTTCCGGTGCACCGATCCCCCTCGGCGATGACCGCTACCTCGTCGAGATCTCCTCCCTCTCGCCCGAGCTTCGGAAGGAGTGGGAGATCTCAGGTGTCCTCTCCCCGACCCGCTACCTGTTCGTCGAGGAAGATAGCGACAAGGAGGGGATAGCCCTCGAACATCCCGACCTGTTCGCCCCGATCGCGGGAGGCTACATCGCGAGCGAATCGGCCCTCCGCTCCCTCAGCCCATCTGAGACCCTCTCCCTTCGGAGCGGGGCGATCGCCGGGCTGATCAGGCTCTCAATCCTCTTCGCCATCGCCCTTATCGTCCGGTTCGTATTCGGGGTCAGCCAGGTCTACCTCCTGCAGCTGACCGGGCAGAAGGTGATGTACGACATGCGGCGGGAGATATTCGGCCATGTCTTGCGCCTCCCCCTCTCCTACTTCGATCGGGCTCCGGTGGGGAGGCTCGTCACCCGGGTGACGAACGACGTCGCCGCGATCAACGAGATGTTCACCTCGATGCTCGTCAACCTCTTCCGGGACGCCTTTCTGATCTTCGCGGTGATGGGGATCATGTTCCACCTCGAGTGGAGGGTCGCCCTCGTCATCCTCGCCCTCTTCCCGCTGATCGTGATCGCGGCGTTCGAGTTCCGCCGCCGCGCCCGCGCCGCCTACCGGGAGGTCCGCCGTCAGATCGCGCGGCTGAACGCCTACCTTCAGGAGTCGATATCCGGGATGCGGATCGTCCAGCTGTTCGTCCAAGAGGTGAAGGCGAACGAGCGGTTCGCGAAGATCAACATCGACAAGTACAAGGCGAGCATGCGCCAGCTCCTCACCTTCGCCGTCTTCCGGCCGCTGATGAGCTTTCTCAGCTCGTTCGCGGTGGCGATCGTCATCTGGTACGGCGGGCTGAACGTCCTCCGCGGGAGCCTCTCCCTCGGCGCGTTGACCGCGTTCATCCAGTACGTCAGGATGCTATTCGAGCCGATCCTCGAGCTGTCGCAGGGGTACAACATCCTCCAGGGGGCGATGGCCGCGGCCGAGAGGATCTTCATCCTCCTCGACGAGCCTGAGGAGGATCGTGGCGGGGGGGAGGCGATCGAGGAGGTAGAGGGGAGGATAGAGTTCCGGAACGTCTGGTTCGCCTACAACGACGAGGAATGGATCCTGAAGGACGTGTCGTTCACCGTCGAACCGGGGGAGAGGGTGGCGATCGTCGGGCCGACCGGCTCGGGGAAGACGACGATCATCCGGTTGCTCCTCCGGATGTATCCGCTCCAGAAGGGAGAGATCCTCCTCGACGGCGTCCCGATCGAGCGGCTCGATCTCGGCTTCCTCCGCTCCCGGATGGCCGTCGTCCTCCAGGACGTATTCCTCTTCTCCGGTGACATCATGGACAACATCCGCCTCCGCGCGGAGATCCCCGAGGAGGAGGCTATAGAGGCGGCGCGGTTCGCCAACGCCGACTTCGTGGAGGATCTCCCCGACGGCTACCGGACCGAGGTGAAGGAACGCGGGGTCACCCTGTCGGTGGGGGAGCGGCAGCTCCTCTCGTTCGCCCGCGCGGTCGCTTTCAAGCCGGAGATCCTCGTCCTCGACGAGGCGACGGCGAGCATCGACTCGCAGACCGAGAGCCTGATCCAACGCTCCCTCACGAAGATCATGGAGGATCGGACCTCGATCGTCATCGCGCATCGGCTATCGACCATCCGGGAGGCGGACAAGATCATCGTCCTCCACAAGGGGAAGGTCGTGGAGGAGGGGACGCACACCGAGCTCCTGGCCCGCGGCGGGCTGTACGCCGCCCTCCACCGCCTCCAATTCGCCGAGCTCGGGGGAGGGACGGATCCTGCCCCGCCGTCGCCCTCCTTCTCGGAAGGATGAGCCGACGCAGCACGACGTCGTTCAAACACCTCTTCGCCCTCCGTCGTCGTAAGAGAGGACGGCTGCGAGCAGATCGAAAGCGCCGCCCAGAAGGAGGGACGATGCTGCCGAACGAATACATCACTTACGGGACCGCGGAGGCGATCGTCGAAGAACGGATCCGGAAGGCCGAGGCGCGTCGCCGGATCTCCCGAGCCATGAACGACCGCCGCGCGCGCGATCGGTTCCGCCGTTCGATCGAGCAAGGTCTCCGTCACGGCCTTGGCTTAAGCGACCTGCGGGCCGAGCTGGGAACCGTCCTCCGAACCGGGGGAGGGTCGCAGTAAGAAGGAAGTGAACACCTGCGCGCCCTTGCTCGTCGTATATAGAGGAGGGCGCTACAGAGACGGAGGCCGGACGTGCCGGATCATCTTGTTGCCGAGCTCTACCGAGAGCACAAGGAGAGATTGGAGAGGTATGCGATGAGCCTGACGCACGACGCTCACAGAACCGACGACCTGGTTCAGGAGACGCTCGTTCGAGCGATCTCCCACCTCCGGCTCCTCGAGCGACTGAACCCGTATCAACGGCGGGCGTGGCTCTACCGGACGTTGAAGAACCGGTTCCTCGACGAGCAGAGGAGGGAGCAACGGCAACGGACCCTCTTCAGCCGACTGGCCAAGGACGCTGCGCGGGCCGATCGTCAAGCCGTCCCGGGGAGGCTGTACGAGCTCCTCGACCGGGTCCCTGAGCGGTACCGGGACGTGTTGTACAAGCGATACGCACTCGGGATGACGAGCAGCGAGATCGGCCGGGATCTCGGCATCCCGGCGGCGACCGTCCGCTCGCGCCTCCATCTTGCGATCTCTCGGCTCCGCCGAGAGGGGTTCAAAAAACCATAAAGGAGGAAACATGGAACAGGAAAGAACGATCGGGAACGTCAACGTCCTGGATCTCCGCAGCGCGACCGAGGCTTCGATCGCCGGAATTACGCAAATCAGGAACGCCAACGTCGTCGTCTACTCCCGCGAGAGCACGGCCCTTTTGTCCCGGATCAACATCGGAAACGCCAACGCGATGGTCGAGATCCCGTCCGAGGTCAAGGTGGAGACCGTGACCGGCCAGGCCGTCATCAAGGGCGACTACTTCAAGGACCAAGAGGAACGGCTCTTCCTCCTCGGGGTCGGCCAGGTCATCATCGGGCCCGATGTCCCCGCCGAGGAGATAACGCGCGGGCTGGCAGGCCTGGTCGTCGTCGGCCAGCTCGTCTGTCCCGAGAACCTCGCTGGGATCGTACAGTCGAAGACCCTCTCCGTCACCGGTCAGACCAAAACCTATCCGCCGTTCGACGATGTCACGCTCGGCTCCCTCGTCCTCGATGAGAGGGCGTTAGCCGCGATGGACGACGGATCACAACTCGCGGTGATCGGAAGCCTGCGGATCCCCCAGGTCGTCCCGAACGACCTCATCTCCCGCAAGCTGCGTGAGGTCTACGTCTCGGGGAGCGTCCTCTGCTATGAGGAGAACGCCGCCGCGATCCGGAAGCTCCTGACGGACCCGTCGACGAAAGTCGTCGTAATCCCTTCAGGGTTCAAGCTGGTCGATAGATCACTCGATCTTGACCGATCCCTCCTCGAGTCGATACCGCCTAGCAAGCTCTACTGCAGGGAGCGGGTCGTAGTGAGGAACGACGTTGATCCGTCCCTGGTCGACGAGAAGCTGGAGGAGCTCTCTTGTGAGGAGCTTGTTATCGCACCGAGGGGATTGAAGGAGGTTCTCTCCCGGAAGTGCGATCTTCTTCAGACGGATTTCGTCTTCTACGACGGGGATCTCCTACTGTACGAGGGCGAAGGCGTACTACGAAGATCCCGCTTCGATCACTTGGCAAAGAAGGCGACCCTCTTCGTCGAGGGGGAGCTGACGATCGATCCCGAAGTGACGGGCGATCTTCTCATCGATCGGATCGCCAAGGTGCACAATCGCGGGATCATCCGCTGCCCCCCCGACCAGTTGGGAGCGATCGAAGCGCTCCTCGGGATCTCAGACGGTGAGCTCGTCGATGTGACCGAAAAGAAGAAGGAGTATTGGATCGCGAATACAAACTATCTAACGCTGTAGGAAACCCCGGAAACGGGCGAGAAACATGGATCGAAAGAGTCCCTTTCCAACGAGGCGGCGGGGCGGACCGGACGGTCCGCCCCGCTCCTCCCTCGCGAGCTGGGAGAGGAGGATCCCGAGGAGCATCATCCCGCTTCCGAGGAGCATCCTGGTCGTCATCCCCTCACCGAGGATCAGCCAACCGCCGAGGGCAGCGAAGACCGTCTCCAGGCTCATGATCACCCCGGCCGGCGCCGGCTCGACCCACCGCTGACCGATCACCTGGAGGGTGTAGGCACCGGCGGTGGAGAGGATCCCGGCGTAGGCGATCGGTATCCATGCCTCATGAAGACCTCTGATTGTAATAGGCTCCACGAAAACGGCGACCCCCAAGCTGAGTGCACCGCAGACGGCGAACTGCGAGGAGGCGACGACGATCGGATCGGACCTCCGGGCGAGCCAACCGACGATGTGGACGTGAGCCGCCCAGCCGAACGCGCTCGCAAGGACGAGGAGGTCGCCGGCCCCGATCTGGGTCATCCCCCTCACGGTCAGGAGGTAGAGCCCTCCTACAGAGACGAGAACGGCGGCCCAGACTGGAAAGCGGACGCGCTTGCCCATCAGCAGGCCGAAGAGCGGTATGATCACGAGGTAAAGGCCGGTTATGAACCCGGCTTTCCCGGCGGTCGTGTAGACCAGCCCCCACTGTTGCAACGAGGCGGCGACGAACAGGACGATCCCGGCGAGGACGTACCGGCCGGCGAATCCCCTCCTGCCCGTCCGCCCGGTCTTCCCCCCAAAGAAGAGGAAAGGGAGGAGGGCGATCGCGCCAAGGACGAACCTAACGGCGTTGAATAGGAACGGGCCGACATGCTCCATCCCCTCCCGCTGGGCGACGAACGCGAACCCCCAGATGACGGCGGCGAGGACGAGGAGAGACCGCGGGACGAGCTGTTCCGTTATCTTTTTCATCGGCGAGCTGTGATTCTACACGAACCGCTGGCGTTTGACGGGTAAATTACGGGGAGTACCGCCCATGGTTCTCCGGCCGCGCGTTGCTCGATCCGAGTCGCATCGCTATACCGAAGGAGGCTCGATGAGGGAGGAGAACGCTTGAAGTCGGGCGACCTTGCAAGCGGGTACATCCTGCGTCAGCGGACTCATCGCTTGATCCTTTAACTCCTTCCTTTCGCTGGCTGCGCGATCATGCTCCTTCCAGATCTTCTTCGTCCTCGTCATTTCGCTGATCGGTTCGTTCAAGGTGTTCACCGAGATATATGCCCTGTTCAACCGCCCAGGGCCGTTGAAGAGCGCGGAGACGCTCGTCTACTACATCATGCGACAGGGATCCTTCGGGACGAACCACCTCGGCCGGGCGGCCTCAACCGCGCCGTTCAAAGTCGTCTTCTTCCACCACCCGATCTACAGCTCGACCTAAGAAGGAGGGGTGAACGGGCCTCTGCGCGACAACTGGGAGGGGGTCTTCCGGCAGTACGGGGTCGACATCGTGTTCAACGGGCACATGCACTGGTACGAGCACTCCTACGTC
>QMQL01000009.1 GCA_003650505.1 Candidatus Acetothermia bacterium
CCTGAGGCGGGGGAGAAGAAAGGAGAATTCTTATGTCAGAAGCTGCCATCGCCGTCTTCGTCGCCATCGCCGGAGGGCTTTCGATCGGCCTGCAGACCCTCTTCTCCGGTGTCCTCGGGCACAGGGTAGGGATCATGGAGAGCGTATTCATCGTCCACGTCGGAGGGCTCACCCTCGCCGGGCTCATCCTCCTTCTCATGCGCGGAGGGAACCTCGCCGCGTGGCGGAATGTCCCCTGGTACGTCCTGAGCGCCGGGTTCATCGGGGTCGCCATCATCGCCTCGGTCAGCTACGCCGTCCCCCGTCTCGGCCTGGCGAGCACACTGACCCTCGCCATCGTCTCCCAACTCACCCTCGGGGCGATCCTCGACCACTTCGGGTGGCTCGGAGCGGTCCAACATCCGCTCGATCCGCCGCGGGTGATCGGGATGGTGATCATGTTCACCGGGACGTGGCTCCTCCTCCGATGATTGAGGTCCCTCCCATGCAATTGGGGCCCCCTATCCACTATCATCGTCCGGGATGAAGACAAAGGCGGAGCCGCCCTCATACACCCTCGGGGAGGAGATCGCAAACAGCATCACGCACGGGATCGGAGCGCTATTGAGCGCCCTCGGAACCGGAATCCTCCTCTATTTGGCGACCCAATACGGTACAGCGATCCATCTGGCGAGCTTCTCCATCTACGGAACGTGCCTCGTCCTCCTCCACCTCGCCTCAACCCTTTATCATGGGATACAAGCGCCGCGTGCCAAGCGGGTCTTGTGGGTGATCGACCACTCCTCCATCTATCTCCTGATCGCCGGGACGTACACGCCGTTCCTCCTTCTCTCTCTGCGGGATCGTCTAGGGATGGCGCTCCTTGCCACCGTCTGGGCTCTCGCTGCAATCGGAATCGCGTTCAAGAGCATCTTCATCGGACGGCTCCGCCGGTTGTCCGTCGCGTACTACGTTTTGATGGGCTGGTTGATCGTCATCGCCGCGCGCCAGATCTGGCTGAAGGTCCCCCACCCCGCCCTCGTCTACGTGGCCGGAGGGGGGCTCTCCTACACGTTCGGGATCGTCTTCTACGGCTGGAAGAAGCTCCCGTATAACCACGCCATCTGGCACCTTTTCGTCCTCGGTGGGAGCATCAGCCACTACTTCGCCGTCCTCTTCTACCTCGTCCCCCGCCCTTGATGAATATGTAAACTTTTCGCCTCAGATCTCAAGCGATGCCCCTGCTTTAACATCGATGTACTCGAACCCAAGAGATCCTCTAAGGAGATTCATCGCCCGCTCGCCGGTACAGTGGCAGGGGGCGACCCGTTTCACCCCGAGGCGCTTAAGGAATTCGGCTATTCCCTCAACCTCTGAATCGGTCTTGCTTCCCAGGTGATATCCACCGATAACGAGGGAGGGAGGGCGTCCGGAAAGCTCGGTCGCGACCCGTGCGATCCTGATGATCCCGGGATGGGCACAGCCAGTGATCAGGACCGGCCCGTCCTTCCCAGCAACGATCAACGATTGCTCCTTGATTTCATCCCCGAGCTCCCCAGTGGACCGAAACCCGGGACTAAACTCGATCGGTTCCTCCACCGGTATCCCGGTCAGCTTCTCATCGGCGATCCTCTTCTTAAAGCCGGCGGAGAACGAGTCCGGATAGACGACGGTCAACCCCTTGTGCAGGGCGGATGAGATCGCGCCGATATGATCGCAATGCTCATGAGAGAGGAAGAGATAGTCGGTCCCTTTAAGGTCGATCCCGAGGGCATCGGCGTTGTGCTCAAGGACGATCTTGTCCCCTCCCGTGTCGAACAGAAGCCGCGTTCCATCCAGCTCGACGAGCGCGGAGAACCCCCAGCCCGGGTAGAGCCCATCGCGGGCGGTCCGGTTGTCGTAGATGATCGTTATCTCACCCATCTAACCATCCTTAGTCGCGTAGTAGAGTCTCCCCTCCTGGACGCGCCGCTCGATCCTCCCAGCCTCGGAAAGCCGGGCGAGGTATTTTCCAACCTCGGCCGGGTTGATCCCGAGGGAATCGGAAAGATCGACCGTGGTGCACGGCCGGACGGCGAGGATGCGCATAATCTCGGCCTCGATCTCATCCTCGCGTATGAGCCGCGAATGCGCCTTCGCCCGGTGCGGGACGACCACGATCGGGATCCCGGTAAGGGAGGCCTCCATCCGGGCGCGGATCCGATTCAGCCTCTCCTCCGAAACGGAATCAACCGGCTCCTCCGGGGGGCGGACGCAGGTGTTCAGATCAACCTCGCACGGCGCGATCACCCCCACCTTCTCGATGATCGCGGAGATGGCCTCATCATCTGCATTCGAGCCGTACTTATCCGACTGGACGAGCATCACCTCGAGCCAGACCGGAACCTCTCGTGCAAGCCTTCCGATCGCCGCCGCGATCTCGTCAATCTCAAACCCATACGCCGGCCTGTCAATCCGTACAAACGTGTCCTGCTCCCCGGCATCGAGGGAGGGGAGGGCCAGATCGAAGCTCTCAGCAGCGTCGAAGACGTCCGCACGGGTGAGGAGGGAAGAATTGGTGATCAGAGCGATCGGAACGTCGGTGAATCGGCGGATCAGCTCCACCGCCTCTCCTAGTCCCGGGTTAAGCGTCGGCTCACCCGAGCCGGAGAACGTTATGTAATCTATGTGTTCGTGCTTGGCGAGCGCCTCCCGTACCCCGTTCGCGATCTCCTCCGGGTCAGGGAACGGCTCGGTTACCTCCTCCGGGCCGCGGACCTTGCAGCGCTTCCTCCCGAGCTGGCAATAAACGCAATCGAAAGTGCAGGTGAGCCGAGGGATCGGGTCGACCCCGAGCGACATCCCGAGCCGCCGCGAAGGAACCGGACCGTAAATAATTCCCATATACCCTCCTATAGCTCAACGAGCCGGGGGGTCATATCCTCGGAGTCGAGGAGCACGACCGTAGATTTACCGGTCAGCCAGCCGCACGCCTCACCCGGGTTGACGACGAGGGTCTCCCCCACGCGAATGTCGATCTCGTGGGTATGGCCGTAGACGAGAAGGCCGTAATCCCCGCTCTTGATGAGCGAGTCGATGAACTTCGGCTCGTGCATCACCACCGCGCGCCTCCCCGCGAACTCAAACTCGTGGTAGTCGGGGTAGATCCTCCCGATCTCCTTGAACCGCTCGACGAGGTAAAGCCTGTCCCCATCGTTGTTCCCGAACACGGCGGCGAACGGAGCACGGAGCTTTCCGAACTCATTCGCCGTGATTGGAGAGATGAAATCACCGGCGTGGGTCACGAGGGCCACCTTCTCAGCGTTGAACAGCTCAACAGCCCTGGCGATCGCCAGCATGTTGTCGTGGGTATCGGAGATGATCCCGAGCTTCACTTATCCTCCTCCAGCGCCTTGAGGACCTCGTCGGCAATCCGGAAGAACGCCTGCGAGATCACAGAATCCGGATCGGAGAGGACGATCGGCTCGCCCGTGTCCCCGCCGATCCGCGCCTTCAGATCGATCGGGACCCCGCCGAGGAACCTGAGGTTGAGCTCGGCGGCGACACGCCCGCCCCCGCCCTTACCGAAGACATCGATCTCCTTTCCACAATGGGGGCAGATCAACACCGACATATTCTCTACGATCCCGATCTTTGGAACCTCCATCTTCTTCGCCATATTCGCCGCCCGACGGGCATCGATCAGGGAGACCTCCTGGGGGGTGGTCACCACGATCGCAATCTGGGGGGCTGTCCGCTGGGTGATCGTGAGGACCTCGTCCCCGGTCCCTGGCGGGAGGTCACCGATCAGAACGTCGAGCTCCCCCCAGTTCACCTCTCCGATCAGCTGGTCGAGCGCCTTGGAGCGGAGCGGACCGCGCCAGATGACCGGGGTCCCGGGAGGGATCATCGAAGCGAGGGAGACGAACTTCACCCCATCCCGCTCGCTGGGAACGATCCTCCCTCCCTCCGCTTCCGGGACCTCCTTCAACCCTACCATCTGGGGGACGTTCGGACCGGTGATGTCGGCGTCGAGGAGCCCGACTTTCTTCCCCCTCCTCGCCAGGGCGAACGCGAGGTTCACCGCCACCGTCGTCTTCCCCACCCCTCCCTTCCCGCTGAACACGACGATCCGGTGCTTTATCCTATCGATCGCCTCCTTGATCCCCTTCTCCAGTGCCGAGGCCGGCGGGGGGGTCACGTTGACGCTCATCCTCCCTCCCTTTCCCCGAATATCGCGCTTCCAATCCGGACCATGTTTGCCCCTTCCTCGATCGCTATCTTGTAGGTGTTGCTCATCCCCATCGAGAGGTACCGCATCTCGCCGTTCTCCACCCCGAGCCGCTTCAGCTTCTCGAACAGCCGCCTGGTCTCCCGAAAATACGGCCGGGCGAGCTCGGGGTCGCCGAACCGGGGCCCCATCGTCATTAGCCCTTCTACCTTGAGATTATTAAGTCGCCCGAGACCCCGCACGAGCCCCTCCGCCTCCTCGGGGAGGACCCCGGCCTTCTGCGGCTCGCGGCCAGAATTTATCTCCACCAGGACCGGCATAACCTTATCCAGCTTCGCGCACTCCCGATCGATCCTCCCCCCGAGCTCGAGCGAGTCGACGGTCTCGATCATGTCGAAGATCCGGACGGCCTTTTTAACCTTATTTCTCTGTAGATGCCCGATAAAATGCCAGTCTGCGATATGGCCGAGGGCGGCGAACGCTTCAGCGGCCTCCTGGACGTAGTTTTCACCGATGATCCGTACCCCGGCGGAGACCGCACGGCGGATCTCATCCGGTGTGCGCGTCTTCGCCGCAGCGACGAGTATCACGCCATCCGGGAGATCAGATAGGACCTTCTTTACGTTCTCTTCGATCATCGATCCCACGATACCGCGGATCGGGCTGACACACAATCTCCCCGCTCAAATCAGTGGAGCTTTGTCATTCACGGACCATCTTTGCGCCGCACTTCGGGCAGACGGTCTGATAACAAGGGGTCCCGACCCGATGGGCGACCCGCTCTCCGCAGCTCGGGCAGACGCAGTACCCTGACGGACCGGCACCAGCGCGGTTTCCGCCCATCCGCCCGCGGCCTTGCCCCCCTCTACCGCGACCCATTCCGGTACCCGGACCGGCCCCTGCCGGCCCTGTCCCATCTCCTCTCGGCATGTTGACCTCCTAGCTAGTTAAGCTCCCAAGCCTTTCGTGGATCTTTCGCATCGCCATCCCGGCCCGGCTCTTTGAATCCTCAACCGCGCTCTTCCCGGCGATCATCATACGCGGGACCATGGGATCGTACGGAATCCGACCGAGGAGGGGGAGCCCCTCCTGTTTTGAGAACTCCTCGATCTGCGCGTTCATCTCTTCGTTCAGGTCGAACTTGTTGATCACAAGGTAGGCAGGTATCCGGAAGTGGCGCGCCACCTTTAGGATCCGTTCCAGGTCGTGCAGTCCGGACAGGCTCGGCTCGGTGACCAAGATAACCGCCGTTGCACCGCTCACCGAGGCGATCACCGGACAGCCGATCCCAGGTGAACCGTCGATCACGAGCCGCTCCGCCTTCAGTTCCTTGCCCAACTGGTATGCCTTCTGCTTCACCACAGTGACGAGCTTCCCCGACGTCTCCTCCCCGGGGTAGAGCTCGGCGCTCGCAAGCGGACCGAGGCGGGTAGAGGCGGTGTACCACTTGCCGGAAGTCCTCGGGGAGAGCGTGATCGCGTCGGTCGGACAGACATATCCACACGCCCCGCACCCCTCGCACAGAAAGGGATCGATGTTGAAATCCTCGTCGATCGCATGGAACCGGCATACGCGGCGGCATTCCCCGCAGGCGATGCACTTGGAATCGTCCTTCACCGCCTCCTTCGACCCCTGAAACTCCCCCTCCTGTTCGATCTTAGGATCGAGGAGGAGGTGGAGGTTCGCAGCGTCGACGTCGCAGTCGGCGAGGACTTTGTTCTCCATCAGAAAAGCGAACGCCCCGGCGAGGGAGGTCTTCCCAGTGCCGCCCTTTCCGGACAGGAAAAGGATCCCCTTCATTTTCCACCCCCTTCCTGCAACGGTGCATTCTGGGCACGGCGTTCACCCGGAATATCGGAAACAAGCCCCGCCGTCAGCATTCCGTACAACGAGATGAACCGCTCCCTCCACTCCGGTAGGACATCGACGAGTGAAACCCCACGGGAGTAGAATTGAGCGATCTCACGGTCGAACGGGATCTTGAGCACGATCGGGATCCCTTCCTCCTCGCAGTAGCGCTCCACCCGATCGTCTCCGATCCCATCGCGGTTGATAATCACGCCGATCGGGACCCCGAGCGAGCGGGCGACCCCGACCGCAGCCCTTAGGTCGTGCAATCCGAACGGGGTCGGCTCGGTGACGAGAAGGGCGAGATCGGCCCCCTGAATCGCAGCGATCGTCGGACATCCGGTCCCGGGCGGGGCGTCGAGGATTATCAACGCCTCCGGGTCGATCCCGGCCTTCAGCTCATGGATGAGCGGGGTCGCCATCGCCTCGCCGATATTTAAAAGGCCGTGGCTAAATGGAAATCCGCGTGCCGTCCCGCTCTCGATCACCCCGAGCTCGTGCGGAATCTCGCTGATCGCCCCGACCGGGCAGACCAGCTTGCATAAGCCACAACCGTGACAGAGGTCGTTATATACGAGAACCTTCTTGCCGATGACCGCAATGGCGTTGAACTCGCACGCCTCGGCGCAGTTTCCGCACCGAGTGCAGAGATGCTCATCGACCTTGGGGAGGAGTTTTTCTACCGACTTCCTCTGCCCGATCTGGGGCTTCAGGAAGATGTGGGCGTTCGGTTCCTCGACGTCGCAATCGAGGAACTGCACCGGATGATCGTCGGCAAGGGCGAGCGCGAGGTTCGTCGCCACGGTGGTCTTCCCGGTCCCGCCCTTCCCGCTCGCGACCGTGATCTTCATCTTCCATGTCCTCTCCCGCTCGGCCCGTCGGCGCGGGGGAGCTTCCCCTCCTTGTAGGCGGCGATCGCATCGGCGACCGTCCCCTCCGCCCCGACGTAGATCTCGGCCCCGGCAGCGACCAGGCCCCGGTAGGCGTTCGGGCCGACGCTTCCGGTGATCACCGTCTTGGCCCCGTTCTCGGCCACGATCCTCGCCGCCTGGACCCCGGCCCCGTGCGCCCCTGGAGAGTTGGGGATAGCATGAAGCTCACCGGTCTTAGGGTCATGAAACAGGAAGTAAGCCGCCCGGCCGAAGCTCAGGTCGATATCATCACCGAGCGACGGACCCTTCGCCGTTATGCAAAGCCTCACTTCGCCCCCTTCTCCAACTGGTCGAGCCGCTCTGTGATCTCATCGAGCTTATCCGTCAGCTTCCGCAGCTCATCGGCTAGATCGCTCGCGTCGACCGCCGGTCCGGGTGGAGGCGGTGGGGGAGGAGGTGCCATCATCCCTATACCCATGCCGCGGCCCATACCCATCCCTCGGCCCATTCCACGCCCCATTCCCCGGCCCATGAACGCGCCGGTGGCTGGGGAAGTAGTCGGGGTCAAGCGGCCAGCGGCGAGCTCGAGGACCTGCTCCTTCACCGTACCCTGGGTCTGCACCAGCTGTACCCCGGCTTGGGAGAGGACGTTCGATGCGTTCGGCCCGAACGAGCCGGCGACGACGGCCTCCGCCCCCTCGTTGACCACAAGCTGCGCCGCCTGAATCCCGGCCCCGCCCACCGCCCCGGCGTACGGGTTCTGTATCACCTTATGGGAGACGATCTCTCCTCCTTCCACATCTAGGACGGTAAACGTCGGGCACCTCCCGAACACCGGGGAGACCGTGTCGTCGAGTCCGCCGCGGTTCGTCGCTGCGACAATCCTCATCTAACCGCCTCCTTAGACCTGTTCAGTCTGATATGGAGCCACCGGATAAGGGTAGGTCCGGTAGCCACCGTAGCTGGGAGCCCGACCGTAACCCGTCCACCCCGGATAGGCGCCGCCGTACACCCCGGTCCACCACCATCCTCGGGGTAGCCAGGGAAAGTTGCGGCAGTAAGGGTAGGGGTTCCCAGGCCAAGCGTACGCGCCGCGTCCCCGGCCGTACACCCCGCGGCCCCGTCCCATCCCGTACCCGCGTCCGAACCATCCACCGCGCATCGCGATCACGCTCCTTTCTCCAGCTCTTCCAGCCGCTTGGCGAGCGCTTCAAGCTGCCGCTCGAGTGCCTCCTTTTGCGCCTTCAACGCCTGTAGTTCCTGGTCACGGGACAGGGGCGCGCCGCCGTAATACGGCCATCCCCCGACTGTTCCAGTCGGGGAGCCGATCCACTTGGCAAACTGCCCGAGCTGCCCGGTCGCCTGCAGATACTGGGCCCCGGGCGGCATCCCTCCCCAGCCCGGGGAGTAGCCGAATCGCATCCAGCCCGGCATCCCCGTAAGGTAGAACATGTTTCGATGTCCGTATCCACCCATGATCCCACCTCCTGTGAAGAGAAGACTCGACGTAGTATTATAAGCATATGCACAAAAAACGCAACGCCGCGTTGCCAGAACGCGAGGGAGCACCGTAGACTGTAGAAGGTGACCGGTAGGAGGGGAGATGCCGCGCAACAAGAAGCCGCGCTATTGCCGAGAATTCGGGGGCTTTGACCTGTTCAAGCCCTCGGGGATCCCCCTCTCCCAACTCGAGCTCGTCGAGATCGACCTCGATGAGCTCGAGGCGATGCGGCTCTGCGACCTCGAAGGGCTCCACCAGGAACAGGCGGCAGAGGCGATGAAGGTTTCGCGCGGTACGGTCCAACGCCTGCTGCAATCCGGTCGGATGAAGCTCCTCGACGTGATCTTCCACGGGAAGGGGCTCGTCGTCCGGGAGTGCGATCACGTGTTCATCCGTCCCCGCGGGCAAGGCCGTCATCGCCACGGGAGGAGACCGTATCACGAACCCCAGTAAGATTCAGGTATAATCGAAATTCGCGCTAGAAAAGCCGCACCATACCTGGAGGAGAGATGGCCGACAATACGACGATGGAGAAGATCGTCGCTCTGTGTAAACGACGGGGATTCATATTCCAATCGAGTGAGATCTACGGCGGGATCGGCGGATTCTGGGATTACGGCCCGCTTGGGGTCGAGCTGAAGCGGAACATCAAGGAGGCATGGTGGCGCGACATGGTGGCCGGACACGACGACACGCAGGCCCCGCCGAACGCCCCATCGGCCTACGCGATGGTCGGCCTCGACACATCGATCATCATGCACCCGCAGGTCTGGAAGGCGAGCGGGCACTACGACCAGTTCTACGACCTGTTCGTCGATTGCCGGACGTGCAAGGCCCGGTTCCGCGCCGACCAGCTCGGCGAATACCCCTGCCCGCGGAAGCCGAGCAGACGCGCCGGAGAAGGGGAAGACTGCGACCTGACCGAGCCGCGCGAGTTCAACCTGATGTTCAAGACCTACGTCGGCGCTCTGATCGATCCGACCGCCGAGGCCTACCTGAGGCCGGAAACCGCTCAGGGGATCTTCGTCAACTTCAAGAACGTCCTCTCCACAACGAGGGTGAAGATCCCGTTCGGGATCGCCCAGATCGGAAAGTCGTTCCGGAACGAGATCACCCCCCGGAACTTCACGTTCCGCTCCCGCGAGTTCGAACAGATGGAGATCGAGTTCTTCTGCTCTCCCGAGGAGTCCGAGGACTGGTACTCCTACTGGCGGGACCGGCGCCTCGACTGGTACACTTCCCTCGGGCTGAGAAGCGACAACCTCAGGCTCCGTGAGCACGAGCCGGCCGAGCGGGCGCATTACTCGTGCGGGACGGCGGACATCGAGTACGCTTTCCCTTTCCTCCCCGAGGGAGAATTCGGAGAGCTAGAAGGGGTATCACACCGGGGGGATTTCGACCTTAGGAGCCATATGGAGGGGAAGCTGATCCGGGATGGGGACGAACTCGTCGTCGAGCTTGACGAGGAGGGCAAACCGCGCTATCCGGGGAGCGGTAAGGACCTCTCCTACTTCGACGAGGCGACGAAGCGGAAGTTCATCCCGCACGTGATCGAACCGTCGGCCGGGGCCGATCGGACGGCGCTCGCCTTCCTGTGCGAGGCGTACGACGAGGACGCGATCCCCGACGAGAAAGGGACCCTCCAAGAGCGGGTCGTCCTCCGCCTCCATCCCCGGATCGCCCCGATCAAAGTCGCCGTCTTCCCACTCGTGAAGAAGGACGGGATGCCCGAGATCGCCGCCTCGATCTACCGGGAGCTTAAGAAGCGCTGGAACGTGTTCTACGACGAGAAGGGTTCGATCGGCCGCCGCTACCGCCGGCAGGATGAGTCGGGGACCCCGTTCTGCATCACCGTCGATTCCCAGACCCTAGCCGACGACACCGTCACCCTCCGCGACCGGGACACGACGAAGCAGGAGCGGGTCAGGATCGATGACCTCGATGGGGTTATCGGAGAGCGGTTGACCGCGAACTAATCGAACAGGCCGACGAACAGCCCGAGGCCGGCCGATATCGCACCGGCGATCGCCGGTGTCCCGATCCAGCCGAACAGGACGCGGACGAGGACGCGGCCGTCGATCGTCTTCACACCCTTGACCAGGCCGATCCCGAGGACCGCCCCAACGACCGCCTGGGAGGCGGAGACCGGGACCCCGATCAGGGCGTAGACGTTGAGGGTTATCGCCTCTGCCAGAACGACGATCAGTGCGGTCAGGTGATCGAGGGAGACGATCCTGTTCCCGACAGTGCGGACCACCCGACGGCTGAAGGTAAGGATCCCCGCGCCGATCGCCAGCGCTCCGATCAGGGCGGCGAGAAACGGGGAGACGACTCCGGCGCCGACGTATACACCGGTCACGTTGGCGACGTTATTCGCCCCGAGGGAATAGGCGCTGTAGCAGGTCACGAGGATCAACCCGACCCGGATCACCGAGTTGCGCGTCACCAGCCGCGCCGGGAGCGCACGCGGGAACATGATGAGGAGCTTGTACGGTATGAACGCGGCGATCATCCCCCCCAGAGGGGTCAGAACCCAAGAGACGAAGATCTTCACGAGCGGCTGGAATGAGACGCCGCCGGCGATCAGGGCCGCTCCGACGATCGCCCCGACGACCGCCTGGGTGCTCGATACCGGAAGGCCGAGGAACGTCATCAACGTGACGGTGAGGCCGGCGGCGACCATGATTAGGAAACTCGAGATTAAGGTCTGCGCCCCGATCGCCTCGTAGGCAGCGAACCCCCGGCTCCCCACGGTCACGGCGCCGACCAGTACGAACGCAGCCGCGATGCTCGCCGCCGTCCAGAACCTGAGTGCTGCGCTCGCCACTATCGGGCCGAACAGGTTCGCGGCGTCGTTAGCGCCGAGCGACCATCCCATGAATAGACCAGCGATCAATGTCCACATAGCTTCGTTCTCTACCGATCGATTGAATTCCTAGACTATAGGGGTTCCGGTCGCCCGCGCAAGGATTTCGTAGAAGTCTTGATTTAGATTTAATCTGAAAGTATACTTGTTCTATGAACGCTGATGAAGAACGCTCTTCACGGCTGAGGGAGCTCGGACTGACACCGACGATTCAGCGGCTGGCAGTGTTGGAGTACCTCGACAACACCGATGAACACCCGACCGCGGACAAGGTATACACCGCGATTCGGGAGAGATTCCCGACGATATCGCGAGCCACGGTCTACAACACCCTCGCTCTGTTAACCAAATCCGAAGCAATCGTTAGATTGACGATCGATCCGGCCGCCTCGCGCTACGACGCCGCAGACTCTCCGCATGCTCATTTTTTCTGTCGAATCTGTCGCAACGTGTACGACATCGATCTACCTCAAGGTTCCCCTTCCCTATCCGTAGCCGACGGCCACAAAATAAAAGCGGTGCAGACCTACGCATACGGAATATGCGCGGCTTGCCTGAAGAGACACAAGGAGGAGAAGGATGCCTGAGCTTCCCGAGGTGCAGACGATCGTCCGCGGGCTGCGCGAGGAGATCACCGGGGCGCAGATCGAGAAGCTTCAGGTGATCGATCCGCGGATCTCCCTTCCCGAGAAGAAGATCATCGGGAAGAGGATCTCCGCCATCGAACGCAGGGGAAAATACATAGTCTTCAAGCTCTCCCCGAGCGGGTCGCTCATCTTCCACCTGCGCATGTCGGGGCGGCTCCTCCGGGTCTGCGCCGAGGGGGAGGGGCGCTACTCCCGCCTCGTCCTCCACCTCGATTCCGGGGTCCTCAGATTCGTCAACCCGCGCCGGCTGGGGACGGTCGAGTACTCCGCGAACGGATTCCCCCATGAACTGGGGGTAGAACCGCTCTCCGAAGCGTTCACGCCCCGCCGTCTTCGGGGGCTCCTCAAGGGGAGCCGGAGTCCGGTCAAGACCTTCCTCATGGACCAGCGGAAGATCGCCGGGCTGGGGAACATCTACGCCGCAGAGGCGCTCTGGCGGGCGCGGATCGACCCAAGGCGGCCGGCGAACACCCTCACCCCCAAGGAGGGGCACGCCCTCCACTCCGGCATCGTAACCGTGCTCAAAGAGGCGATAGAACATATGGGGACCACCTTCTCCGACTATAGGACCGCGGATGGAACGGAAGGAGGGTTTCAGGACTTTCTCGCGGTCTACGGGAAGGATGGCGAACCCTGCTCCCGCTGCGGAACGAAAATCGAACGGATCAAGCAGGGGGGAAGGTCGACCTACCTGTGCCCCGGCTGCCAAAGATGAGACGAAGGACAACTTACAGAAGGAGGAATCAACTATGAAACTTAAGGGTACGAAGACGGAGAAGAACCTGCTGGCCGCTTTCGCCGGTGAGTCGCAGGCGCGGAACCGCTACACCTACTTCGCCAGCCAGGCGAAGAAGGACGGGTTCGTGCAGATCCAGGCGATCTTCGAGGAGACGGCGAACCAGGAGAAGGAGCACGCTAAAAGGCTGTTCAAGTTCCTCAAAGGCGGCGAGGTGAGGATCGAGGCCTCCTTCCCGGCAGGAGTGATCGGAACGACCGCGGAGAACCTGAGGGCAGCGGCCGAGGGTGAGCACTACGAGTGGGAACAGATGTACCCCGCGTTCGCGAAGGAAGCGCGCGATGAGGGGTTCCCCGAGATCGCTCAAGTGTTCGAGGCGATCGCCGTAGCGGAGAAACAGCACGAAAAGCGCTATTTGGGCCTGCTGAGCAACGTGGAGAACGGCACGGTGTTCAAGAAGGATCGGCCCGTGGTCTGGCGCTGCCGCAACTGCGGGTACGTCCATACCGGGCCGGAAGCGCCGGATGTATGTCCGGCGTGTGCCCATCCCCAGGCACACTTCGAGCTTCTGGCCGAGAACTGGGGCCACGTCCAGTCAAGTGGTGTATTGGTGATTGCGCCATCTTCGTGCTCGATCAAACAGCGAGCTGTTCGACCAGTACTCCCTCC
>QMQL01000010.1 GCA_003650505.1 Candidatus Acetothermia bacterium
GGACGAGCGGGAAGACTCGGGGCGGGAGGGAGTACTCCTCGATGATCCGCTCGGCGTGAAACGGCGCCGCACCGAGGAAGCAGCTCCCCAGACCGAGGGAGGCTGCCGCGATCACCATGTTCTCCGCCATGTACGCCGCATCCTGGATCCCGAACAGGAGGATCGCCGGGTCACTCGTCGCCCGTTCCCAACCCCGCTTCCTCATCACGAGCTCGAGTCGGTTGACATCGACACAGACTGTGAACAGGAGCGGAGCACCAAACGGGTTCTCCCCTCGATTCCGCGACAGAAGGAGGCTCCCCAGCTGGCCGGCAAACGGGGCCTGCTGACCGGCGCGGACGATCGCCTCGATCACCTCATCGCTCGGCTCCTCGTCGGTGTAGCTCCGGATCGATCCCCGGTTCATGATCAGATCGAGCACATCGTTTCTCAGCATCTTTCCCCCTTTCCGTAAATCGTCGTTCCGTCCGTCCCTGGGTACTAGAACCGGCGGAAAAAAGCAACCCCGTTGCACGATGGCCTCGGAGGGGGGTAGGATCTCCGATCACAAGGGGATCGAGGGATTCCGATGGAGGAGGGGATCGGATGCGAGCTTTACTGGAAGGGATCGCAAGGGGCGCGGAGGGGTTCGTCGAGCTCCGCTATCATGCCCGCACGACGAGGCGGATCTCGGTCCGGAACGGTGACCTGGAGGAGTCGTCAAGCGTCCGATTGACCGGGGTCGGCGTCCGCGCCCTGGTCGATGGGACGTTCGGTTTCGCCAGCACATCGGACCTGAGCGAGGCGGGGATCAGAAAGGCCCTCGCAGCCGCTCAAGGAGCGGCCAAGACGGCGGCGCGGGCGAAGCGGGAGAAGATCGTGCGTCTAGCCGAGGGGGCTCTCGCTGTGGGGACGTTCCCCGTCCCCACGGACGACCCTCTGGAGAACCACCCGCTGGAGGAGAAGCTCAACCTCGTCCTCTCTCTCGATGCGCACGTCAGGAACGGCGCGAAGGAGATCGTCTCCTCATCGGTGATGTTCTCCGAGTTCGAGGACGAGAAGGTGATCGTCACCAGCGACGGCGCATCGGCCCAGCTGTTCGATTCGAAGCCGGATATCCGGGTGATCGCCATCGCCGAGAGGGATGGCGACCAGACGATGGGGTTCAGCTCGGTCGGCGTCACCGGCGGGTGGGCCGAGCTCCTCGGGCGGAGAGCGCCGGAGGAGCTCGCCGAGAGCGCCGTCCGCCGCGCCGTCGACCAGCTCAGCGCTCCCTATCCTGAGGGCGGATCATCGGTCGTCGTCCTCAACCCGGAGCTCGTCGGGATCCTCACCCACGAGGCGATCGGCCACACGGTCGAGGCGGACCTCGTCCTCGGCGGGGCGGTGACCGCGGACAAGATCGGCCATCGGGTCGCCTCAGACCTCGTCACCCTCTGCGACAGTGGCCGTTCGGAACACCTCCCGCACGCCGTCGGTTCCCTCCCATTCGACGATGAAGGGATCATCGCCGACAGGACGGTGATCATTGAGGAGGGGATCCTCCGCTCCTACCTCCACAATCGGGAGACGGCGGCCCGGTTCGGGGTGGAACCGACCGGGAACGGTCGCGCGTTCACCTACAGCGATCCCCCGATCATCCGGATGAGGAACACCTACATCGAACCGGGCGATACCCCGCCCGAGGAGCTGATCGGCGGGATCGAAGCCGGCTATTACCTCTCCGGCCTCGGGATGAGCGGCCAGGCCGACTCGAACGCCGAGTTCATGTTCGGGGTGAGGGAGGCGCGCCGGATCACAGGCGGGAAGATCGGCGAGCTCGTCCGGGGGGTGACGATCTCGGGGAACGCTTTTCAGGTGCTGCAATCGGTCGACGCCGTCGGAGACGACTTCGCCTGGGAGAACGGATCCGGATACTGCGGTAAGGGGCAGCCGGCGAAGGTCGATGCCGGTGGGCCTCACATTCGCTGCACACTGACGATCGGAGGTAGACAGGGATGAACATCGAAGGTCTCATCGAACGCTGCGAGGAGGGTCTCGAGTACGCCCGCCGGTTCGGGGCCGACCGGGCCGAGGTCTACGGGGAAGAGGGGAGGAAGCTCTCGGCGACGATCGAGAAGGACGATCTTCAACTGTCCGAAAGCCATTCGGAGACGACGATCGGGGTCAGGGCATTCGTCGGCGACCGGGTCGGGTTCGCCAGCACGAACGACCTCTCCCGGCTAGAAGAGGCGTGCCGGGACGCCGTCGTATTGGCAAAGGCCTCCCCGGGCGATCCGCACAACGTCCTCCCCGAACCGGCCGAGATCGAGCCACTCGATGGGATTTACGACCCGGCTGCGGAGGGGTTCACCGAAGAGGAGGCGGTCGCCGCAGCGATCCGGATGCTCGATCTCGCCCACTCGATCGACCGGAGGCTGATCCTCGGCGACGCCGAGTTCAGTGCCGAGGTCTTCGGCCGGGCTCTCGCCAACACATCCGGCCTGAAGGCGAGCGAGCAGGGGAGCATATTCACTTACTTCGCCCTGGCAACGGCGAAGGAGGGGGACCTCGTATCGAACTTCGATTTCCAATTCGATGCCTCCCGCTCGGTCTCCGAGATCGACGTCGAACCGATCACCCGCCGCGCGTGCGAGAACGCCCTCGGCTCCCTCGGGGCGGGGAAGGGGAAGAGCTTCAACGGAACCGTCATCCTCTCCCCGAACGCGGCGTTGGATCTCCTGATCGGGCTAGTCCTGTTTCAGACGAACGCGAAGAACTGCCTGAAGGGGATGAGCCGCTGGAAGGACTCCCTCGGGAAATCGGTCGCCGTCTCCTCGCTGACGATCGTCGATGACGGCCGGCTGAGCGGGGGTGTGGCGAGTTCGTCGTTCGATCGGGAAGGGGTCCCGCATCGGAAGCTCCCGTTGATCGAGGAGGGGATCCTCTCCTCCCACATGTTCAACTCCTACACAGCGGATGCCACGGGCACAGCGAACACGGGGCATGGGTCAGGATCGGCGCGTTCCTTACCCGGGATCGGGCCTACCAACCTCTCGATCCTCCCCGGGGAGGGGACGAAGGAGGAGCTGATCGCCGGGGTGAAGGAGGGGCTGTTCGTCACCCGCTTCTCGGGGAACACGAATCCGGTCTCGGGCGACTTCTCCGGGGTGGCGAAGGCGGCGTACCTGATCGAGAACGGGAGGCTCTCCCGGCCGGTCGTCGGGATCCTGATCGCGGGGAACGCGTTCGACGCCCTGACACGGATATCCGGGGTGTCCGAGGATCGGGAGCGGATCTACAACTTCACCTTACCCTACCTCCGGGTGGAGGGGGTGTCGGTGACCGCGGAGTGACCCGGGCCTCCTCAGAACTCCCCGCGGACGGTTAGGGTCTCCTCGATCAGCGCTATCCCGTCCGACGCCCGGCCCTGAAGGGGATCGATGTCGCCTTTGACGAGGAGGACGACCGTCCCGCCCCGGACGACACGGGCGATCCCGTAGCAGAGCGTCCGATCCGGAGCGGAGTAGTCGATCCTCACCCTCCGGAGCTCGGGGTTCACCGGCTCCATTTCGGAGAACGAATCGTAGCTCCTCGTAAGGCACGGATCCGCCGCCTCCCAGGCGGTCTCGATCGCCCGGACGGCAGCCATGTCAGCGACGGGGACGATCCAGGCCTCGACCTCCTCGAGCGGGCCGGTCAGATGGAGTGCCCCTCCCTCCTCCTTCTCCTGCCAACCGGGAGGGAGGACCAGCTCGAACCGACCGTCGGGATCGGTGTAGGTCCTGCTCGCGATCCGCACAAGCGCTGAGATCTCGACCGGGTTCGGCACACCGCTGTTGACGTAGACAACCGAATATGCGGTGAGGATGATCCCGATCCATAGTCCAACGAGGATCATCGCGTTTCTCATACTCGCACCTCCCCTTCGCCCCCGGGTTCCGGCCCGGTCGGGCGATCCCCTCTTTCATCGATTCTAGTGCAACCCTCCCCATAGGCCAAGCACGGAAGAGCGAGGACGGTTGTCAACCCTGCTGGTCGGTACTACAATCCTTATCGGGTGAGGTGGATGAAGAGGGTTCCTGATCTGTTGACGGTGTCGCGGGGGCTGATCGCTCTTGCCATCTTCTCGCTCGGGTTCGTGGGACGCTCGGCGTTGAACGCCGTCATCCTCTTGACGATGCTCGGCTGGACGACCGACATCCTCGACGGCCGGCTGGCGCGGAAGTACAAGACCGATTCGACCTGGGTCGGTGAGCAGGAGTTCACGTTCGACATGCTGATGGTCTTCGCCGGCCTCTGCTACCTGGTGATGAGCCGGTTCATCCCGTTCATCCCGGCCCTCCTCTACGTCGCCGTCGCCGCGGCGTTCATCGCCTACTTCCGCTCCAAGTCGATCACGATGTCGTTCGCCTTCCCCGTTGTCGCCCTCCCATTGATCGTCGCCTACTTCGAATCCCCGGGGGCGGCGATATGGTACGCCGGCTGGATCGTCGCCGCGCTGATCTTCGATTGGAAACGGTTCAAGGGCGTGGTGCGGGAGTTCATCAACAACGCGAGAAGCATCGGAAAGCGCTAAAGGAGCCGGTCGGGGCAGTCCTTCCCCAGATGGGCGTACGCCCCTTCCGTCGCCACCCGGCCCTGCGGGGTCCGCTGGATGAACCCACGCTGGAGGAGGAATGGCTCCACGACGTCGGTGATCGTATCCTTCTCCTCGGATAAGGCAGCAGCAAGGGTCTCCAGTCCGACCGGCCCTCCTCCGAACTTGGTTATGATGATGTCGAGGAGGGCGCGGTCAAGCTCGTCCAGTCCGATCTCGTCGATCCGGAGCATCTCGAGCGAGCGGCGGGCGATCTCGAGGTCGATCTTCCCTTTCCCCTTCACCTCGGCGTAGTCGCGCGTCCGCCTGAGGAGGCGATTGGCGATCCGGGGGGTACCACGGGCCCGTTTGGCCAGCTCCTCCGCCCCCTCTTCGGTCACCTCGATCCCGAGGAGCCTCCCCGAGCGGATGACGATCTCCTTCAGCTCGTCGAGCGAGTAGAACCCGAGCCGGAACGAGACCTCGAACCGGTCGCGCATCGGCGCCGATATCAGGCCGGCGCGCGTCGTAGCGCCGACGAGGGTGAACGGGGGGAGGTCGATCCGCAGCGACTGGGCGTTCGGCCCCTCGCCGAGGATGATGTCGATCTTGTACTCCTCCATCGCCGGGTACAGGATCTCCTCCACGTTCCGCCGGAGGCGATGGATCTCGTCGATGAAGAAGAGATCGTGCGGCCGGAGGTTCGTCAGGATCGCAGCAAGATCCCCGGCCTTCTCGATCGCCGGGCCGGAGCTGATCCTGATGTTCACCCCCATCTCCGCGGCGATGATCTGGGCTAGGGTCGTCTTCCCCAATCCCGGCGGGCCGTGCAGCAGGACATGATCGAGCGGTTCGCTCCTCCCCTTGGCGGCAGCGATGTAGATCCGAAGCTTCTCCTTGATCTCCTCCTGCCCGATGAATTCGGCGAGAGAGACGGGGCGAAGGCGGCTCGGTAATGCCTCTTCTTCCAGCTGGAAGCCGACAATCCGCTCACTCCTCATGGCGAAAGATTGTACAGGTCGGGCCGCCGCCGACCAACCCGACACCGGGCCCCTCTGTGGTAATATCCCGCGTGATGAAGGGAGAGACGGTTCTCACTATCGGAACGTTCGACGGGGTCCATCGCGGCCACCGGGCGATCCTAGAGAGGGTGAGAGAGTGCGCGGAGGCCCTCCGTATCCCAAGCGTCGCCTACACCTTCGAGCTCCCGCCCCGCGCGGCCATCGAGGGGAGGAACCCTCGCCTCCTCCTCCCCCCGCAGATCCGCTACAGGCTGATCGGCCGCTACGTCGATCGGGTCGTCCCCACCTCCTTCTCCGATGTCCGCTCCCTCAGCCCGGAGCGGTTCATCGCCGAAGTGATCGTCGGCGAGCTCGCCGCGAAGGCAATCGTCGTCGGGGAACGGTTCAAATTCGGGAGGGGAAGGGAGGGGGATATCGAGGCCCTCCGCGCCGGCGCCTCCCGGTACGGCTACACGGTGGAGGGGGTCCCTCCGGTCACCGTCAGGGGGGAGGTAGTGAGCAGTACCCTGATCAGGGACCTCGTCACCGAGGGGCGGATCGGCGAGGCGAGCCGGCTCCTCGGCCGTTTCCCGGCCCTGTTCGGCAAGGTGATCCGGGGGGATCGGATCGGCGAGATGCTCGGCTACCCGACGGCGAACCTGCGGATCCCCCCCGAGATCCTCCTTCCCGCAAGCGGGGTCTACCTGGCACGGGCGTTCATCCTCGAAGGGTGGGAGGATGGCCTCCTCTACATCGGGACCCGGCCGAGCGTCGGCGGGAAGGAGCTCCGTTGCGAGCTCCATCTCTTCGGAGAGGTTCGATCCGATCTGTACGGCCTCGACCTGGAGATCCACATCCTCGAGCGCCTCCGGGAGGATATGACCTTCCCATCGCTCGACCATCTCCGCGTCCAGATCGGCCGCGACGTCGAGCGCGGCCGGGCGAGGCTGAGGGACTACCCGCCTATCCCGGAGCGGATCGGCGGTTGAAAAGCCCGTTTCCCTAACCTACCATTACCTCGATGATCACGTTGGGGATCGATACCTCCGAGCGAGACGGCGGGGTCGCATTGTACAGCGAGGGCGAGATCGCCGAAGAATTCTTGTTTGAGGGGCCGCTCCGTCACGCCGAGTCGCTCTTCCCGGCGATCGAGGCTCTCCTCGAAAGATGCCGGATCGACAACGGGAGAATCGGGCTTGTCACCGTCAACCGGGGGCCGGGATCGTTCACAGGCCTGCGGATCGGGCTGGCGAGCGCGAAGGGCCTCTGTCAGGCGCTCGGGGTCCCGCTCGTCGGGATCGACGGGACGGTCGCCTACCGGGCGGCGATCCCTGAGGAAAAGCGCGTCTGCGTGATCATCGTGAGCCGCCGTGACATGTTCTACGTGCGGTGGTTCGCCGGGGACCGACCGAAGGGGGAAACCCGGATCCTGCACGAGCACGAACTCGTGGAGATCCTGAACAGAGAGGAGAGGGAGCTAACGTTGATCGGGAGCGGCACGCCCGCCATCTATCCGCAGGTGCAAAACCGATCGATCCGATCGGCCCCGGACGAGCTGAACAGGGTGTCACCGCTTGCGATCGCCCGGCTCGGGGCCGCCGACGGAGGGCCGGACCGGCTGTTCGAGCTCGAACCGGTTTACGTCGAGACGATCCTCGCCTAGACATAATCGATATCGATAAGAGGTGAATCAGATGGCAAGAGTCTGCGAAATCTGCGGGAAGAGACCGGTCGCTGGGAACGCGATCAGCCATTCCGCCCGCCATACGCGCCGCGTCCGCGCTCCGAACCTGAAGCGCGTGCATGCGATCGTCGATGGCCGCCGGACCTGGATACACGTCTGCACCCGGTGCATCAAGTCGGGGCGCGTCGTCAAGGCGGGATAAGGCCGGGCCGCCCCCAAGTAGGAATCCGAGGAGGGATGGATGTCCACCGATAACGGAGGGGCGATCCCCGGTGAGGTGGTCTCGGTCGAGAGCGGGAGGATCGAAGTCCGCCTGGACACGGGCCAGGTCGGTGTCCTATCGGAAGCGGACGGCCTCGCCCTGGAAGTCGGGTACAGGGGGGTCTTCCGGATCGAGCGGAGAAGCGGAGAGGGGGAGATCCTCCTCTCGCTCTCCCAGCCGGCCACGAATACCCCCTCGCCGGCGTTCGACCGCGAGTTCACCCGGCTGCGGGACGCCCTGGCGAATCACCGTCCATCGCCGATCAAAGAGAGGACCGTGAAGAGCCCGCTCGGCGAAGAGCGGATGGAGGATTGGATCGAGCGCGTCGACCGGGCGGTCTCCCGCCTCCGGAAGCATCGCGCGAAACGGCTGAACGATCGGATCTAGTCGAGGGAGGGTCAATGCCGAGTGGAAGAGTCCTAATCGACGAGGAACGCTGTAAGGGATGCGGTCTGTGCATCGCTGCCTGCCCGCAGAAGGTCCTCGCCTTCTCTGGGAAGATCAACAGGAGCGGGTACAACTACGTCCACATGGAGCATCCGGAGAAATGTGTCGGATGCGCGTTCTGCGCCATGACCTGCCCGGACGTGGCGATCGAGGTCTACCGCGAGAAGGTCGCGGCATAAGGGGGACCGATGGGTGAGAGGAAACTGATGCGGGGGAACGAGGTGATCGCCGAGGCGGCGATCCGGGCCGGCTGCGAGTGCTACTTCGCCTACCCGATCACCCCCCAAGCCGAGCTCCTCGAACACATGGCGAGGAACATGCCCCGGCTCGGCCGGACGTTCGTCCAGGCGGAGAGCGAGATCGGGGCGATCAACATGCTCTACGGGGCCGCGGCGGCCGGGGTGCGGGCGATGACGTCCTCCTCGTCGCCGGGGATCAGCCTGAAGCAGGAAGGGATCTCCTACATCGCCGGATCGAACCTCCCGGCGGTGATCGTCAACATCATGCGCGGCGGGCCCGGGCTCGGGGACATCGCCCCGGCGCAGGGGGACTACTTCCAGGCGACGAAGGGGGGAGGCCACGGGGACTACCGGATGATCGTCCTCGGTCCTTCGACCGTCCCCGAGGCCGGTGAGCTGACGATCCTCGCCTTCGACCTCGCCGACAAGTATCGGGTACCGGTGATGATCCTAGCCGACGGGATGCTCGGCCAGATGATGGAGCCGGTCGAGCTCCCCGATCCGGTCGATCCTGCGACCCTCCCGAAGAAGGACTGGGCGCTGACCGGGGCGAAAGGGCGAGACCCGAACATCATCTTGAGCTTCGATCTCGATCCCGAGGTCCTGAAGCAGATGAACCTCGTCCTGCAGGAGAAATACAGGAAGATCGAGGATAACGAGGCCCGCTACGAGGAATACCAGACCGACGATGCCGACATCGTGATCGCCGCCTACGGGACGGTCGCCCGGATCGCCAAGACGGTCGTCCGCCGGGCGCGGGCCGAAGGGATCAAGCTCGGCCTCTTCCGGCCGATCACCCTGTGGCCGTTCCCCTACGAGCCGCTCCGCGAGCTCGCCTCCCGGGTGAAGACGGTCCTCACCGTGGAGATGAGCGCTGGGCAGATGTGGGAGGACGTCCGGCTCGCCGTCGCCGAGCGGGCGGAGACCCCGTTCTACGGGGAGATGGGAGGGGTCGTCACAACACCGAAGAAGATCCTGAGCGAGGTGAGGAAATATGCCCGTTAACACGGAGAACATGGTCAAGGTATTCGGCCGGCCGGAGTCCCTGACCGACGCGCGGTTCACCTACTGTCCCGGCTGCCACCACGGGATCCTGACGCGGATCATCGCCAAGGCGATCGACGAGCTCGGAATCGCAGAGAGGACGGTGACGATCGCCCCGGTCGGCTGCTCCGTCTTCGCCTATCTCTGGTACAAGTGCGACGCTGTTCAAGCATCACACGGGAGGGCGAGCGCGGTGGCGACCGGACTGAAGCGGGCGAACAAGGACCTCATCGTCATCTCCTACCAGGGGGACGGGGACTTCGCTAGCATCGGGACGGCCGAGTCGATCCACGCGGCGAACCGGGGGGAGAACATCACCGTCATATTCGTCAACAACCAGATCTACGGGATGACCGGTGGGGAGATGGCCCCGACGACCTTAGTCGGCCAGCGGACGACGACCACCCCGGACGGCCGCGATCCGGCCTACTTCGGCTACCCGATCCGGTTCTCAGAGCTGATCGCCACCCTGGACGCTCCTGTCTACGTCACCCGCCAGGCCCTGTACGACACGCGGCGGATCATGGACGCGGAGAAGGCGATCAAGAAGGCGATCTCATACCAGGTCGAGGGGAAGGGGTACTCGCTCGTCGAGGTCCTCTCCACCTGCCCGACCAACTGGCACATGAGCCCGCTCGAGGCGAACAGGCACGTCGCCGAGGTGGTGACCGAGGCGTTCCCGCTCGGCGACCTCGTGGATAGGGGGGGATGATGGAGAGATCGGTGATCATCGCAGGTTTCGGAGGGCAGGGGGTGATCCTCGCCGGGAAGATCCTCGCCCAGGCCGGGATGGACCACGGCCTGGAGGTGACGTGGCTACCATCATATGGCCCGGAGATGCGGGGGGGGACGGCGAACTGCACCGTCGTCCTCTCAGAAGAGCCGGTCGGCTCCCCGATCGTCGACGAGCCGACCGACCTCGTCGCGATGAACCTCCCCTCCCTCGACAAGTTCGAGCCGATGGTGGCAAGGGACGGGACGATCGTGATGAACCGGTCCCTGATCGAGCGGGATCTGGAGCGGACCGACGTCCGACCGTACCTCGTCGATGTCCATCCCCTCGCCGAGGAGGCGGGGAGCTCCCGGGCGATCAACATGGTCGCCCTCGGCGCCTACCTGAAGGCGACCGGGGTCGTACCGCTCGAGGTCGTCAAGGGAGCGATGGCGCGGATGCTCGAGGAGGGCGGTAAGGGGAAGTTCGTCCCGATGAACGAGAAGGCGCTCGAGCTGGGGTACGAAGCTGTCTGAGCGGATCCTATCGCGGGAGGAGGTCTTCTCCGGGCGGATCCTCCGCCTCGTCGTCGACCGGGTGACGCTCCCCGATGGACGGGAAGCGGAGCGCGAGCTCGTCCTCCATCCGGGGGCGGTGGCGATCATCCCGATCCTCGATGATGGGAGGATCCTCCTCGTCCGCCAGCACCGGCACGCCGCAGGAAAGGAACTCCTCGAGATCCCAGCCGGGAAGCTCGACGTGGATGGGGAATCCCCGCAGGAGTGCGCGGCGCGCGAGCTTACCGAGGAGACCGGGTACGAAGCATCCGAGTGGGAGGAGCTTCTCACCTTCTACACCTCCCCGGGATTCACAAACGAGACGATCACCCTGTTCCGCGCGACCGGCCTCCGGAAGGTGGGATCATTCGCACCGGGGGAGATCGCCGGGATCGAGCCGATCGAGCCCGGATCGGCCCGGAGGATGGTCGCGACCGGAGAGATCGCCGATGGGAAGACGATCATCGCCCTCTTGCTCGAACGATGAACCTCCAGCCTCGAGCCGGCCAGGATCAGTCGAGCTTCTTCGCCTACGGGAGGGATGAGGACGGGCATTACCGGTTCGATCCCGACCTCCTCCCGGCGAACTTCTGGCTGATCGGAGGGGGGGAGATCGGGGGGAAGGCGCGCGGGCTTCTCTTCGTGATGGACCGGATGAGGCATGGGGTGCGGTTGACGGACTTCCCACATTTGATCCGCTTCCCCGACTCGGTCGTCCTGACGACCGAGGTGTTCGACGAATTCATGGAGCGAAACCGGCTCGGATCCGACGTTATCGCCGGATGCCAGGGAGAGATATCCCTCGACGAGCTCGAGGAGCGGATCATCGGTGCGACCTTCCCGAAACGGTGGGAGGAGGAGCTGTCCTCATTCCTCGAGAGTGAGTCCCGTCCCCTCGTCGTCCGCTCCTCATCGATAATGGAGGACAACCCCGACTATTCGTTCGCCGGGATCTACCTCTCCGACTTCCTCGCCAACCGCGGAGGGCTGGAGGAGCGGCTGGAGGAGCTGAAGAGGGCGGTGAAGCGGGTGTACGCCTCGACGTTCGCCAGGAACGCCCGCGCCTACCGGAAGCGGCACGGCCTCGACTGGCAGACCGAGAAGATGGCCGTTTTGATCCAGAACATGATCGGCCAGCCGTACCCGCACCGCCTCTTCTACCCGCTGATCGGAGGGGTCGCCTTCTCGCGCAACTACTACCCATGGACCGAGCGGCTGAAGCCGGAGGATGGGATCGTCCGTCTTGTGGTCGGGACGGGGACGCGCGCCGTCGGCCGGGAGTATGCCCGCGTCTTCTCGCCGGCGATGCCCGGCCTCCGGCCGGAGGGGAGCGACCCGAAGACGATCCTCCGCTACTCGCAGGAGACGGTCGACGCCCTCGACCTGAAGGGGGGGAGGCTCGTCCAGCGGCGGATGAACGAGCTCGACAACCCGCTCTTGTTCAAGGTCTGCTCGATCGTCGGCGAGGACGGGACGATCCGCGAGCCGCTGTCGGCAGCCCCGCTCGGCGAGAAGGAGCGGCTGCTGGCGACCTTCTCCCGCCTGATAGAGGGGGATTCGATCATCCCGTTCACCCCCCTTGTCCGCCAGCTCCTAAATGACCTTGAAGGGATGGTCGGCTCGCCGGTCGACATCGAGTTCGCCCTCGACTTCCCCGCGGACGGAGAGACCCCGCTCTTCTACCTCCTGCAGGCGCGGCCGCTCGGAAACCGGCCGGAGCACCGGAGGATCAAGATCCCGCGGATCCCGAAGGAGCAGATCGTCCTCTCCGCCCTCCACGTCCTCGGAAACGGGAAGATCGCGGGGATCAACCACCTCGTCATCGTCGAGCCGTCCTCCTACCGGCTGGAGGACGCTTACACGATCGCGCGGACGATCGGCCGGATAAACGAGGGGCTCGTCGAGTCGAACGAGCCCTACGTCCTGATCGGCCCGGGGAGGTGGGGTTCGACCAACCCCGGCCTCGGCGTCCCCGTCAGGTATGGGGAGATATCCGGGGCGGCGGTGATCGTTGAGATGTCGACCGCCTCGTTCGCCCCCGAGCTCTCCTACGGGACGCACTTCTACGCCGACATGGTGGCGAGCGGGATCCTCTACCTCCCGCTCCTCGAGGACGAGGGGGACTATCTGAACCGGAAGCTACTCTCCGAGCAGAAGGTCGCCTACAGCGACCGGTTCGTCACCCAC
>QMQL01000011.1 GCA_003650505.1 Candidatus Acetothermia bacterium
GCGGACGGGACGCCGCAGGCAAAGCTGACGTCGCAGTCTCCGTCATGGGCGATCGCCCCGGCCTACTCGCCGGTCAGTGACGACCTGTTGTTCGTCTCTAACAAGGGTTCATCCGGCGGAAGCTCCATCTGGCTCCGTGAGGAGGACGGGACCACAACGGAGATTTACGATCCGGGTGTGGGAGGACGGGCAGGTGACGCCTCGCCGGTCCTAGCCGGGTTAGGGACGGCGCTCGATCTCCCCGCCGGAGCCGGGATATCCAGGCCGGTCTGGTCGCCGGACGGGACGAAGATCGCGTTCTCCCGGCAGCGATCCACAGGGGAGATCGACATCTACGTCATGGACGCCGACGGGACGAATGCCGAGACACTCGAGGACTACGTCGACTCCCTCGGCTCTACCAACCCGAACATCACGACCGATTACGATGAATACTGCCCTTACTGGCTGGAGGACGACTCCGGGATCGTCTTCGTCAGGGACGACGGCGCTGGGGACGTTCAGATCTATAAGGTCGAGTTCGCCACCGGTAGCGTGACGCAACTGACCGAGACCGGGAGCAACATCTCACCGGCATCGAAAGACTGATCCAGAGGTTCTTTCAGCGAAGGCGGGGGATCAATCATCCCCCGCCTTTCCCTTCTTCCGCAGGATGAGGAGGGCGAGCCCGATCCCAACGAGGAGGAGGAACGGGATATCCCCCCATTCGGTGTAGAGGGATAGCCGGCTCGAGCGAGAGACCGATCCGGTTAAGACCCCTTCCTTCTTCGTGGATCCGATCACCTTCCCTTCCGGATCGATGATCCCTGATATCCCACCGTTCGCTGCCTGGAGGATGAAGCGGCGGTTCTCCACCGCCCGGAAGACGGTCCCTGCGAAGTGGGCCTCCAATTCGGAGCTTCCCGCGAACCAGGCGTCGTTCGTCACTATGACCAACAGTGTGGCGCCGTTCTTCGCGAAGCAGCGGGATGGACTGGTGAACGTCGATTCGAAGCAGATCGGGGTCCCGATCCCGGAAAGGGGCGAATACCGGTTCCCCCGCGAAAGGTCGTAAGGTAGGAAGGAATCGGCGAGCCGCTTCAGCCCGATTGCCTCCCATATCCTCCGGCCGGGGATGTACTCCCCGAACGGCACCGGCCGGACCATGTCGTAGATGGCAGGGGGTGTCCCTCCGGGGGGAAGGAGGGCCACGCTGTTGTAGATCTTCCCGTCCCGATAATCCCCGGTTCCGACGAGGACCTCCGCCCTGCTATCCTCGGCGAGGCGGGAGAAGCGGGAATGGAGGTCCTCCTCCCGGAGGATGTATGCCGGGAGGATCGACTCGGGGAATACGATCAGCTCCGGTTCGTGAGAAGCGGCCCGCTCCCCAAGTTCGAGGTAACGATCGGTAAGCCGCTGAAGATTCGCCGGATCGAGCTTCTCCTCCTGATCGACGGTAGAGGAGACGATGGCGACCGGGGTCGATGGGCCTTCCATCGTCCAAGGGGAAAGGGAGAAGGCGGCTAGGATCCCGATCAGCCCGATCCCGAGCAGGGCGTAGCGGGTCTTCCTCCCCTTCAGTGCGAGATAAAAGGAGGCGTTCGCCGCGGCGATCAGCCCGGTTATCGGCCACGGGCCGATGTAGGAGGCGGCCTGGATCAGGGCCGGGACCCGGTAAAGCGATTGATGCAGGTCGGAGAAGCCGATCTCGAGCGGACCGAACGTGCGGAGGTACTCGGAAAGCGAGAGCCATACCGCTGCCGCGACGATGAAAAGCGCCCCTTTCGGCCTGTTTTGAAATCGGACGATAAGGCCGGTCAGCGTGAAGAAGAGGGAGAAATAGGCGACCAGGATGATGAATCCCGGGATGATCAAGGGACTGAACCGGTAGAGGGTCAGGAGCCAGCGAAGATCGAGGCCGAAGAATACGGCCGCGAACAAAAGGGAGCTTTTGAACCACCGTTCCCCTTCAAGGGCGTAGAAGAGCGGGACGAGGGCGAAGAATACGAGCGGCCAGGCCCCGAACCCCGGCATCGCAAGCGCCGCCACGATCCCGGAGGAGGCGGCTAGTATCGGTTTACAGAACGGCCGCTCAGTCATATACTCCGATCATATCGGAAGAGAGGGGCGAAGATGCATCCAGTCCTGGTCCAGATCGGGCCGCTGACGATCCGCTACTACGGCTTGATGTACGTGATCGCGTTCACCGTCGGCTTCTTCCTGCTTGCCTTCGAGGTGAAGCGGAAGGGGATCCCCCTCTCCCGCGACGACCTCCTCGATCTCCTCCTGTGGACGATTCCGCTCGCCATCATCGGCGCCCGGATCTACTACGTCGCGTTCCGGTGGGACTATTACGGGGCCCATCCGATTGACATCCTGAAGATCTGGGAGGGAGGGCTCGCCATCCACGGGGGGGTCCTCGCCGGGACGCTCACCATATACGTGTTCGCCCGGGTGAAACGGGTCTCGTTTTGGGCCCTGACCGACTGTCTCGCCCCGAGCATGATCCTCGGTCAGGCGATCGGCCGGATCGGGAACCTGATGAACGGGGATGCCTACGGTACCCCGACGACCCTCCCGTGGGGGATCCATTTTCCACCCGATTCACCGGCGGGGATGACCTACCCCGGTCAGGCGACGCACCCCTCGATGATCTACGAAATGATCCTTAATCTCATAATTTTTAGCTATCTATGGTCGATCAGGAAGCGGGGCTACAAGGACGGTTTCTCCACCGCCATGTACTTCATCCTTTATGCGCTCGCTCGATCGATCGTCAGCTTCACCCGCGGGGACAGCCTCTGGCTCGGCCCGGTCCGGGCGGCGCACGTGATAAGCGCCGTGTTCGTTGCTGCATTTGTGGTATTCATCTGGAGGGGGCGGCTCTACCGGAGGGAACTTAAGGTCTGAACCCCTCGCCGAGGTAGACCCGGCGGGCGAGCGGGTCGACGAGGATCTCCTCCGAGGTCCCGGATGAGATCAGCCTCCCCCGGTCGATCAGGTACGAGAAATCGGTGATCGAGAGGGTGTCGCGGACGTTGTGATCGGTGATGATCACTCCTATACCCCGGTCCTTCAGCGATATGATCTCCCGTTTCAGATCGTCGATCGATATCGGATCGATCCCGGAGAACGGCTCGTCGAGGAGGACGTAGCGGGGGGAGGTGGCAAGCGCCCGGGCGATCTCGAGCCTTCTCCGCTCTCCGGAGGAGAGGGTCCCGGCGAGCCGGTTTCTGAGCCGCGCGAGCCCCAACTCGGCGAGGAGCCCCTCTCGTCGGGAGCGGCGGTCCGGTTCCGATCCCTTCCATTCGAGGGTCATGTCGAGGTTCTCGACGACGGTCGCCCGGGTGAAGACCGAGGGCTCCTGGGGGAGATATCCGATCCCGAGCCTCGCCCGGCGATAGAAGGGGAGGGTGGAGATGTCCCTCCCATCGAACGAGACGGACCCCCCGTCGGCGGCGATGAACCCGATGATCAGATAGAAGGTGGTCGTCTTCCCGGCCCCGTTCGGGCCGAGCAGTCCTGTGATCCTCCCCGCCCCGGCCGAGATCGAGAGCCGGTCGACGACCGGCCTCCGGTTGTACCGCTTTACGAGGCTCTCCCCTTCAAGCGCCATTCTCTCCCTTGAGGTCGATATCGAGGACGACCGAGCCGCTCACCGATATCCCGTCCTGATCGATCCTGATGGTATCCGCGCTTAGCCGGGCGTCCGACAGCGAGCCGGTGACCCCACCGCTCAGGATGATATCCTCTCCCGAGCCGTCCGCCTCGAGCCTGGGGCATCGGTACGTCTTCCCATCCGATTCCACGACGACGTCCCCCTCGATGACGAGCCTGCCCTCCGATTCCTCGGCCCTTTCACCCCGGATCGAGATCGGCTCCTCCCGGGAGATCGTTCCGCTCACCCCTCCCTCGAGGACGGCGAGCCGGCCGGCGATGTCGTAGTTGAACCGCTCACCCCTCCCTTCGATCTTGCCGTAGACCAGCTCGATGTGAGGGGAGCTCAGGGTGTCTGTATCGTCGTTCCAAACGATGGTATCAGCCATCAACCTGAGCTCATCCCCTAGCTCGACCCGCACGCCGCCGGTCAGCCTTCGTAGCCCGCTCCGGCCTGTCAGGGCGGGGGCGCTGATCAGAAGGTCCTCCTCCTCGTCCCCCGGGAACCGGATCGTCACGCCGGTCAGCTCCTCGGCACCCTCTTCGATCCTCCCCTCTTCGGCCTCGGTCACCCAGGAGATCTCCCCATCGTCCGTGTACCCGTACAGGACGATCCCGGCGACGACGGTCGGGGAGGGCTCCACCCCCGCTTCCCGATGCGAGAGGAGGAAGAAGACGGCTAGGCCGCAGCCTAACAGGGAGATGACGAGGAAGATCTTCGGTCTTGACATGCTCGGATGAAACCGCGGAATAGAGGGTGAGGGTCGAGGAAACGGGAGGTGAATTCCGGATGAAATTGGACGGCGACGAACCACGGGTGCCCCTCAAGTTCGACCGACTCGACGAGGGCCCCATCCGGCGATATTCCGCTCATCCTCATCCCTTTTGCCTCGAAGCGCTCCCGATAGGCCGGGTTGAACTCGTAGCGATGCCGATGCCTCTCTTCTATCCCCTCCTTTCCGTAGCAGGAGCGGATGACGCTCCCCTCCTTCAGGAGGGCGGGATAGGAGCCTAGGCGCATCGTGCCTCCTTTGTCGGTCACCCCCCTCTGTTCCGGGAGGAGTGCGATGACCGGATCGGGCGTCTCCGGGTCGAACTCGGAGCTGTTCGCCCCCGCTATCCCGAGGACGTTCCGGGCGAACTCGATCACCGCACACTGGAGCCCGAGGCAGATCCCGAAGAACGGGATCCCCTCCTCCCGGGCGAACCTCACCGCTTCCACCTTCCCCTCGATCCCCCTCTCCCCGAAACCGCCCGGGACGAGGAGGCCGTCGATCCCGCTCAGGTAGGCCTCCCCTCCCCCTGAGGCGATCGCCTCCGATGGGATCCACTCGAGGTCGACATCGAGCCCCTCGGCAGCCCCGGCATGAACGAACGCCTCGCGGATGCTGATGTACGAGTCCCTGACCTTGACGTACTTCCCCACGATGCCGACCCTGACGCGTCCCGTCCGTTTCTCGGCCGCTTCGACCCTCTCCCTCCAAGGGGCGAGCTTCGGTGGCGATCCTTCGAGTTGCATGCCGGCTGCGATCGAGTCGAGGAGCCCTCCTTCGTAAAGGACGAGAGGGACGCGGTATATCAGGGGGAGCTCGGGATCCTCGATCACGTTCTTCTCCGGTACCTCGCAGAAGAGAGAGATCTTCCGTTTCACCGATTCCGGTAGCGCCCCTCCGGTCCGGGCGACGATCGCGTCCGGCTGGATTCCGATCGCGCGGAGCTCTTTCACGCTGTGCTGGGTCGGCTTCGTCTTTATCTCTCCCGAATCGTGCAGCCGGGGGAGGAGCGTCACGTGGACGAAGAAGGTCTCGGAAGGGGCGAGTTCGTCCTTCATCTGGCGGATCGCCTCGAGGAACGGGAGGCTCTCTATATCACCCACAGTCCCCCCGACTTCGATCACCCCGATCTCTCCCCCGTTCTCCTCCACGGGGAGGCGGATCAGCCGCTTTATCTCGTCGGTGATATGGGGGATGACCTGGACCGTCCTTCCGAGGAAGGCACCGGAGCGCTCCTTCCTGATCACGTTCCAATAGACCTGACCGGTTGTCAGATAGTGGGAGGCAGACAGGGACTCGTTTAAGAATCTCTCATACCGTCCGATGTCGAGGTCGGTCTCCTTCCCGTCCGCGGTCACGAACACCTCTCCGTGCTCGTAGGGGTTCATCGTCCCCGCGTCGACGTTGACGTAAGGGTCTATCTTCTGCAGGCTGACCCTGTACCCCTGAAGCTTGAGGAGGAGTCCGATCGAGGCGGTGACGACCCCCTTCCCCAGCCCGGAGATGACCCCGCCGGTGACGAAGATGAACTTCCGCAAGGCTGTACCCCGCTTACCGATCCGATTTTCGACAGGATACCGGACAGACGGGGGGGAGGGCAAGGCCCGGTTGATCACCGGATCGTTCAGGGTTAGAATCCCGGCGACGTACTTATCCCGGTTTTGGAAAGGGTCGATAGATGCTGAGATACGTGTTGGAAGTGATCCTCTTTCTCGATTGCTTCGCCCTGATGGGGATAATCCTCCTTCAGATGAGCGAACACTCCGGCCTCGGTGGGGCGTTCGGTTCGGGGATGTCGAGCACCGTCTTCGGCCGCGACGAGACGAAGGATCCGAAGCGGACTCTCACCGTCGCCCTGGCCGCCGTCTTCATGCTCCTCGGTTTTGTCCTCTCCGTCCTTCCCTAGGACGGAAGCTCCCTTATCTCTTAGAGGGCTTTTGCTTTCTCTTCGGTCCCGGGAATAATCTGTCCGGCGGGGGTGACGATGGAAAGGCTCCTTCTCGGGACCCGGAATAAGGGAAAGATAACAGAGATTAGGGGGCTTCTCTCCGATCTGTCTGGGCTCGAGCTTCTCACGTTCGAGGATATCCCGTTTTCCGAGGTCGAGGAGACAGGGGAGACGTTCCTCGATAACGCGCTTTTGAAAGCGGGATCGATCGTCCGGGAGACGGGCCTCCCCGTCCTCGCCGAAGACGCCGGGCTCGAGGTTTTCGCCCTCAGCGGTGAGCCGGGGGTCCGCTCCGCACGCTACGCCGGAGAGGGACACGACTACGCGGCGAACAACGCCCTCCTCTTGAAGCGTCTTCAGGGGGTGGAGGATCGGCGTGCGCGGTTCATAACGGTCGCCGTCCTCCTCCTCCCCGATCGCCGGGTCTTCGTCACCACCGGTACCCTCCCGGGTACGATCGCACATGCCCCGGCCGGGGAAGGTGGCTTCGGTTACGATCCCCTGTTCATCCCTTCAGGCGCGTCGAAGACCTTGGCCCAGCTATCGCTCGACGAGAAGAACCGGATCAGCCACCGGATGCGGGCGATGAGGCGGATGAAGCCGATCATTCGGGATCTTGTGGAGGGCTGAGAGGACCCCTATTCGAGGGTCTTCGCGTATTCCTCCAGCGTCCTCCGTTGTCTTTGGGTCAGCCTGGTGGGGACGTCGACCGTGACCTCGACGACATGATCCCCGTTCCCTTGGCGGCGGTGGACGTTCGGGACCCCCTTTCCGGAGAGGCGGAAGACGGTCCCCGGCTGCGTCCCAGGCGGGATCTTCAGCTCCTCCTCCCCCCACAGGGTCTCGACTTTTATCTTCGCCCCGAGGGCGGCCTGCGGGTAGGAGATCCTCACCTTGGAGTGGATATCCCGGTCCTGACGGCGGAACTTCGGATGGGGGATGATCTCGATCACGATGAACAGGTCGCCGGGCTCCCCCCCCTCGATCCCGGCGTTCCCCTGCCCTTTCAACCGGAGGCGGGAACCGGTGTCGACCCCCGCCGGAACGTTGATCGATATCCTGCTCTTCTCCTTGACGCGGCCAGAACCGTGACAGGCCGGGCATGGCTCGGAGATCACTTCACCCATCCCCCCGCATTCCGGGCAGGTCCGGACGTTGATGAAGCTCCCGAGGAGGGACTGCTGCCGGTATTCGATCTGCCCCCGCCCCCCGCAGGTCGGGCAGGTCCGCTTCCTCGTCCCCGGCTTCATCCCCGAACCGCTGCATGCCCGGCAGGTGACGAGGCGGAGGACGGTCACCCGCATCCTCGTCCCGTGAGCAGCGTCCTCCAGGGTTATCCGGAGCTTGTACTCGATGTTCTCCCCCCGGCGGGCGCGCTGCTGTTGCGTCGCTGTACGCGGGGAGCCTTGGCGGAAGAAGAGGTCGAACAGGTCGTCGAACCCGCCGAACCCGAACTCGCGGTACGCCTCACGTGCCCGCTTGAAGTCGGTGTCCCCGAACGTGAATCCCTGATCCGGCCCGGCGTGGCCGTAACGGTCGTACTGGGCGCGTTTGTGAGGGTCGGAGAGGACCTCGTACGCCTCAGCCACCCGCTTGAACTCCTCCTCGGCCCTCTTCCTGTCCTGAGGATTCCGATCGGGATGGAGCTCCTTCGCCTTCTTCCGGTAAGCCCGCTTGATCTCGCTCTCGCTCGCATCCCGCGAAACGCCGAGGATCTCATAGTAGTCTCGTTTAGTCACGCCGTCTCCTTGGCCGGTCTTACTTCCCTTCGTCGTATTCGGCGTCGATGTACTCGTCGTCGCCGTCATCGTCCGCCGCCTTCGCCTCACCGGTACCGGCGCCCGTTGTCTCTGCCTCCTTGTAGGCCGCGGCCGTGATCTCCTGCGAGGCCTTCGTCAGCTCCTCGATCGCCCGCCTAAGATCGGCCGCCTCCGCGTTCTGACCGAGCTTCTCCCGGAGGCCCCGGATCTGGTCCTCGATCTCCGAGCGCTTGGAGGGATCGACCTTCTCCCCGAGGTCGGAGAGGGCCTTCTCCACAGAATATATCAGCTGATCGGCCCGGTTGCGGACCTCGGCGAGCTCGGCCTTCTTCCGGTCCTCCTCGGCGTGCGCCTCAGCCTCCTTCCGCATCCGCTCGATCTCGGCCTCGTCGAGGCGGGAGGAGTCCTTGATCGTGATCGAGGAGCTCTTCCCCGTCGCCTTGTCCTTCGCGGTGACGTGGAGGATCCCATCGGCGTCGATGTTGAACGTCACGTCGATCTGCGGTACACCGCGCGGGGCTGGAGGGAGTCCGGTCAGTTGAAACCTACCGAGGGACTTGTTGTCGGCCGCCATCTTCCGCTCCCCCTGGACGACGTGGATCTCGACCGCCGGCTGGTTGTCCTCGGCGGTGGTGAAGGTCTTCGTCTTCTCCGTCGGGATCGTCGTGTTCCGCTCGATCAGCGGGGTCGCCACACCCCCCAACGTCTCGATCGACAGGGTGAGCGGGGTGACGTCGAGGAGGACGATCTCGTCGATCTCGCCGGCGAGGACCCCTCCCTGGATCGCTGCACCGCACGCCACGACCTCGTCCGGGTTGATCTCCCGGTTGATCTTCCCTGGGATCCGGCTTGCGATCAGCTCCTGGACCTTCGGGATCCGGGTCGAACCGCCGACGAGGACGACCTGATCGATGTCGTCCGCCGTCTTGTCCGCCTCGCGGAGGGTGGAGTCGACGATGTTTATCGTCCGCTGCAGGAGATCGTCGATCATCCCCTCGAACTTCGCGCGGGAGAGCTTCTTCTCCAGGTGCTTCGGCCCGCTCGCATCGGCGGTGATGTAGGGAAGGTTGATCGTCGTCTCCATCCGGCTGGAGAGCTCCTTCTTCGCCGCCTCGGCCGCGTCCTTCAGCCGCTGCATCGCCGAGGGGTCGTTCGTCAGATCGATCCCCGTGTCCTTCCGGAATTCCTCGGCGAGCCAATCTATGATCCGCTGGTCGAAGTCGTCCCCGCCGAGATGGGTATCGCCGTCGGTAGCGAGCACGTCGAATACCCCGTCACCGATCTCGAGGATAGATACGTCGAACGTCCCTCCTCCGAGGTCGTAGACGAGGATCGTCTGGTCGCGCTCCTTGTCGAGGCCGTACGCCAGCGCCGCCGCCGTCGGCTCGTTGATGATCCGCATCACCTCGAGCCCGGCGATCGACCCGGCGTCCTTCGTCGCCTGGCGTTGCGAATCGTTGAAGTAGGCGGGGACCGTGATCACCGCCTTCTTGATCTTCCCGCCGAGGTGCGCTTCGGCATCGCGCTTCAGCTTCTGGAGGATCATCGCCGAGATCTGCTCCGGCGTGTATTCCTCGGTCTTCCCGTTCACCGTCACCTTGACCCGGTGATCGGTCCCCATTTTCCGCTTGATCGATGCGATCGTGTTCCTCGGGTTGGTGATCGCCTGCCGCTTGGCGAGCCGGCCGACGAGCCGCTCCCCGTCCTCGGTGAACGCGACGACCGATGGGGTGACCCGCTCGCCCTCGGCGTTCGCTATCACCTCAGGGGAGCCCCCCTCGAGGATGGCCACGCACGAGTTGGTCGTTCCAAGGTCGATTCCGATGATCTTCTCTTTCATCCTTCTCCCTCCTCTTTCACTCGGGCCGGCCCCTTGCTTACGGTTACCCTGCTCGGTGAGAGAACCCGACCCTCCCTTATATATCCGGCTGAAAATTCCTCAATAATAGTATTCTTCTCCTCTTCGCTCTCCACGCTTAGAAGCGCTTCATGAAGCGCGGGGTCGAACTTCTTCCCGACTGCCTCGATCTTCGTGACCCCTTTCTGCTCGAGGAGCTGCGTGAACTGGGCGAAGATCCGCTCCATCCCCGCTATGAACCCTTCCACGTTCTTGTCGGAGGCGTAATTTGCGAACGCCCGCTGCAGGTTGTCGTAGAGCGGGAGGAACTCGAGGATCGTCCGATCGGAGATCCTCTCGGCGAGCGACTCCAGCTCTTTGCTCGTCCGCCGCTTGTAGTTCTCGAACTCCGCCTGGAGCCTCTTCAGCCGATCGACGAGATTTCTTATCTCCTCGTCCTTCTTGGCGATCTCCCCAGCCTCAACGCTAGGTTGTTCCTTCTCTTCTATTGGTTTCTCCTTCTCCTTCTCGCTCATCTTCGCTCCTTATTCGCTCCGCACGCACGATCTCAAAAGGATTGTCTCCAGCCGGTTGGCGATATAGCTCGTCGCCGACATCGCCCGGCCGTAGTCCATCCACAGCGGCGCGATCACCCCGAGGAAGCCGCTGTGCGGTCGGTAGCCGCAACTGACGACGCTGAACTCTTCGAATCCGGGGAGGGGGAGGTCTCCGACGTTGACCACAATCCCATCCTTCCCCTTTCGCGCCGCATCGACCGCCTCCGCGAACGTCGCCCCGTCCCTCAATGCGCGGCCGAGCCGGGTGAAACGCTCCATCGCCTTATCGGGGATCATCTCCTGCAGGTCGGCGGCCAGGTTGAGGAGGCCTTCGATGTAGACCCTCCGTTCCTTCCGACGTTCGAGGAGGTGGCCAAGGACGAGGAACGCCTGTCTGACCGGCCGTTCGTACCATCCCTCTGGCCCCTCTCCGGTCGCCAGCATCCGGACGTCCTCCAGGTTCGCGCCGCGGAGGCTCCGGTTGATCGTCTCCATGATCCCCCGGATCTCCTCCTCCGAGAGTTCCTCCTCGAGCGGTACTAGTCCGTGCTCGACGACACCGATCTCCGAGATGATGACGAGGAACGCGAGGCACTCGGCCATCTTCAGGAGGACGACCCGCTCGAGCCGTGTCTCCTCCAGCCGCGGCGGGATGACGAACGCGGCGTATCCGGTGATGTTCTCGAGCAGGAAGGCCGTCTGATGGATCGTCTCGCTTACGTCGAGGCAACGAGTTTCGTAGGCCTCGACGATCTCGAGGCGTTCCTCCCTTGTCAGCTCGGACAGGTCGAGGAGCCAATCGACGAAGAAGCGGTACCCCTTCTTCGTCGGGATCCGTCCCGATGACGAATAGGGCTTCTCGATGTACCCGCTCGCTTCGAGGTCGTTCATGTCGTTCCGGACCGTCGCCGAGCTGACCGAAAGGCCGTAATCCTCGAGGATCATCCGCGACGAGACCGGCTCACGGAGCCGGATATAGCGGTCGACGATCTCCTTCAGAATCAGCCTCTGCCTGTCCGGAAGCGGACGCTCCTTCATAACACCACCAATTAGCACTCACAGTGTTTGTCTGCTAATGATAGACCGGAGACCCGCCTCTGTCAATCCGTCGGGGGCATCTTGACAAGGACAGGCAAGATCCCTATAGTAATACCAAATGAACGAAGCGCGAAGCCGGATGAGTCTGAGGAAGTTTCAAGACGGCTTCGGCTTTTATTGGTTTACTCCTGATCCTTCCGCAGCGGGCTAGCATGTAGCCCGAAGGCTGCGAAAGGATCAGGGAGAGGACTGCGGAATTCCGTGGTCCTTTTTGTTTTGAAAGGAGGTGAGATCCGTCAGGGAGAGCTGAAAACGCCCGCCCGTCAAAGGTGAACAAAGGAGTCCCCAACGGGCGGGCAGGCGGACGATCCGATCGATCGTCCATGTTCGGTCCTAACCGGACCGTTTCTAAGGATAACCAAGGAGGAAGAAAAGTGAAGCGAACGACAATAGGGCTGATGATCGGCCTGATAATCGGGGCGATCGCCTTCGGTGGGGTTTCGGCCCCGATAAAGATCGGGATAACCAAGATCGTGGAGCATCCGGCCCTCGATGCGGTCGAGC
>QMQL01000012.1 GCA_003650505.1 Candidatus Acetothermia bacterium
GAGGGAAACGAGGGTACAGGGTCTCCAGCGAACGGAGACGGATGGCCGATCGGAGGCGGCGACTTGAACCGCTAGCGGCTCCTCTGATACGCTCCTTCCCCAGCATGGCGATTCGATCCGGCAATCGGGGAGGGGAAAGGGATGACGATCCTTAAATCGATGTTCTATGGGAACGCTGTCTGGCGCTGGCTCCTATCCGCCGGCGTTATCGTCGGTGTATGGTTCGCCCTCCATGTCCTCCTCCGGATCCTGATCAACCGGCTCCGGGGATTCGTCGCCCACACCCCGGGCCGGCTCGATGACCTCCTCGTCGACCTCCTCGAGAAGACGCGTTTCCTGTTCATCCTCGTCCTCGCCCTGTACGCCGGCTCCCTCGTCCTCTCCCTCCCTGTCACGGCGAGGACCGCCCTTCGGACCCTGTTCATCATCGCCCTCCTCCTTCAGGCCGGCTACTGGGGGAACGGGCTCGTCGCCTTCTTCACCTCCCGGTTCGTCAAAAGGAAGCTGAAGGAGGACGCGGCGGTGGCGACCTCGCTCTCCGCCCTCGGATTCATCGCCAAGTTCGTGATCTGGGCGATCGTCGTCCTCATCGCGCTCGACAACATGGGGATCGACATCACCGCCCTGATCGCCGGCCTCGGAATCGGGGGGATCGCGATCGCCCTCGCCGTCCAGAACATACTGAGCGACCTGTTCGCCTCCCTCTCGATCATCGTGGATAAGCCGTTCGTCATCGGGGACTTCATCGTCATCGGCGACCTGAGGGGGACGGTGGAGCGGATCGGGTTGAAGACGACGCGGATTCGGAGCCTTTCGGGCGAGCAGATCGTCTTCTCGAACAGCGATCTCCTCTCAAGCCGGGTCCGCAACTACAAGCGGATGTACGAACGGCGGATCTCGTTCTCGATCGGCGTCACCTACGACACCAACCCCGAGCTGCTCGAGCGGATTCCGAAGATGATCGAGAAGATCGTCTCCTCTCAACCGAAGGTCAGGTTCGACCGATGCCATTTTAAATCGTTCGGCGATTTCGCCCTCATCTTCGAGACCGTTTACTATATGCTGGTCCCCGACTACAACGCATATATGGACACCCAACAGGCGATAAACCTCTCCATCGCCAGGGAGTTCGCGGAAGAGGGGATCGAGTTCGCATACCCGACCCAGACGATCTACCTCGCTAAGGGCGGCCCGTCATAGGACGAACAGGCCGACGAGCGCCGAAGCGGCGAGGCCGATGAGGGCGGGGACGGCCATCCGCCTGCAGAACGCCCCGAGAGAGGTATCGAAGTACTCGAGCGAGACCGATACGCACGGATGGACCGGGGTCACGATGTAGCCGAGGAAGACGGCGAAGTAAGTGACCGCGAACCCGGCCGGGCTGATCGGGCCGTACGTCGTGACGAATATCGGGACGATTATCGATATCGGGGCCTGGATCCGGCCGGTGATCAGCCCGAGGATCGGGCCGATCAGCGTCATCAGTACGAGGGGAGGGAGGGTCATCTCCCCGATCCGCTCCGGGATACCCGATACCTTAAAGACGTTCAGGAATGCGAACATCGCAACGATGATCGCCGCGTACTTGAGCGGGCGCATCCTGACGAAGACCTTCCCTAGCCGCCTCGGATGGAAACGCCCGAGGCTCATCCCGAGGACCAGGCTCGCCGTCACGCCGAGGGCGGTCCCGATCTCGGAATAGGGGAGGCGGACCGTACCCTTCAGCGTGACATCGAGGATCGGCGCTATCAGGATGACGATGAGAGGTAGGGCAAACCCGGCGAGCGAGAACGGCGGGGAGACATCCGGTTCCGGCTTAACCCGGCGGAGGATGAAGAGATAGCCGAGGAGGAGCGAGAGCCCGAACGGGATCATCATGTAAGGGATGACGGTGTAGACGTCGAAGTGGGCGATCTTGGCAGAAGCGATCAGGGAAGGTCCGAGGGGATAGACGAGGAGGAGGACGTGCCGGAACCAGACGTTGGCGGCCGCCTTCAGCTCGAGCGGGGCGTTGCGGGCCCGCCGCTCGATCACCGGAGCGGAGAGGAGGGCCCCGCCCGGCATCGGGAGCATCCCTAGGAGAGCCGGGGAGAGGGCGAGGAACGGCCGAAGGCCGATCTTCAGGTTGGAGACGAGGCGATCCATCTCCCCCGTCGCTTCCATAACCCCGCCGATCATCGGGATCACCCCGACGATGAACGAAAGGAGGAGGACGCTCGGGTCGGAGAGCGTCTTCCATAACACCTCGAGGAACGAGGCCGGGCTGAGGGTGAATCCGGCGAGGATCAGTCCGGCGATCGCCATCGAAAGAGCGAGATCGCGGCGGGAGACGACGAGGAGCGCCGCCAGGGACAGCCCGAACCCGATCCAAAGGATCATCTTTCCCCCCTCTGGACAGCCACGTACCGTTTCGGGGAAGATTACCCGATCCGCCCCATCTTCCCCAGGACGGACATAGGAGGACCCGACCGATGAAGATCGAGGAAGGACTGCGAGGGAGGCTGATCGACGGGAAACTCCCGTGCGCCGCCGCGTTCGAGCTGGCAACAGAGCTCGGGATCGCCCCGATCCAGGTTCGCGAAAAGGCGGACAACGAAGGGATCCACATCTCCCGCTGTCAGCTCGGTCTGTTCGGGTTCGAGGAGTTCGGGGAGAGGCGGAGCGCCTGCCCGTTGGCGAAGGTCCCGAAGAGGATCGAGGAGAAGATGAAAGCCGGGCTCGTGAACGGGAGCCTCCCGTGCGTCAAGGCATGGCGGATCGCTCGTGAAGAGGGGATAGCCAAGTTCCTCGTCGGCTCCGCGGCCGAGACCCTCTCCCTGAGGATCGGTCCGTGCCAGCTCGGCTGTTTCTGAACCCGGAGCTAACCGCTCGGGATGGCGCTCCGGGCGAGCTCGTCGGCCCGCTCGTTCTCCGGATCCCCGGCGTGCCCGGCCACCCAATGGAAGGTGACACGGTGGATGGAGGCGAGCCGGTCGAGTTCCCGCCACAGATCCGCGTTCTTCACGGGAAGGAGGCGCTTTCCGACCCGCCTCTTCCACCCGTTCAACTTCCAGGACGCGATCCAGGCCGTGATCCCGTTCTTCAGGTAGGCGGAATCGGTGTAGAGGTCGACCTTACACGGGGTCTTCAGCCGCCGGAGGGCCTCGATCGCAGCGGTCAGCTCCATCCGGTTGTTCGTCGTCCGGGCCTCCCCGCCGGAGATCTCCTTGCGGAGCGAATCGTTTATCAGGACCGCTCCCCACCCGCCCGGGCCGGGATTCCCGCTGCAAGCTCCATCCGTATAGATCCGAACGGTATGCACGATGCCGTTAGGTATAGCCCATCGCGGCTCGATTGTCGAGCGTTGCCCTGAGAAAACCGAGCGGCTACCATCGAATGGAGGGAGGCATGGACGAACCCCAGATCATCCTGTTCATTGGCGATCCGTACCGTTGCGATAGGGCTCTAGCGAAGCGGGAGGAGGAGATCTTCTCCGGTACGGCAGGGGGCGAACGCCGCACGGTATACGCCGATGAAGCCGACCCCTCCTCCCTCGGGGTCGATCTCCGCTCGAGTTCCCTGTTCAGCTCGAGGAGGCACTTCGTCATCAGGGGGATCGAACGGGCGCAGGCCGAGGCCGCCCTCGCCGCCGCCATCACCCGGGAGATTTCGGATGGGACGTTCGTCAGCCTGATCGCAACCGAACTGAAGGGGAAGAGCCCCATCCTGAAGGCATGCAGGAAGCGGGGGGCTGTCGTCTCCCTCCCCGCCCCGCGCGGCCGTGGTATGACCAGAGCGGCGGCCGGGATCCTCGCCGAACGCGGGCTGGAGGTGGAGGAGGAGTCGATCGACGTCCTCTTGAATCGGACCGGAGGGAGACTGATCGCCCTCGCCCGCGAGGCGGAGAAGCTCCGTTCGTTCGCCCGGACCGGCGGGCTGACCGGGGAGGCGGTGGAGCGGCTCGCATTCCCGAACGCGGAGCAGACCGTCTATCCGTTCTACGACCGCCTCGGAGAGGGGGACCTGACAGGGGCGATCGCCGGCATCCGGGAATTGGATGAGGACCCCACCTTGATGCTGAGCGGAGCGATCCGGCACCTGACCCGGTTGGCGATGATCCGGCTCCTCCTCGATCGCAAGACCCCGGCAAAGAAGATCGGGGGGTTCGTCGGGCTCCCCGATTGGCTGGCACGGAGGCTGATCGCTCAGGCGAAGCTCCACGGGATCGATCGGCTAATCTCGCTCCTCGATCTCGCGGTCGGGCTCGACCTCGAAGTCAAGGCCGGGAGGATCCCGGCGTTCGATGCCCTGCTCAAGCTCGTGTTCGCCGCTACTTCCCCTCAGCGACCCGGACGGGGATGAAGTTGGCGAACCCGGCCTTCTCCATCAACAGCCGGCTTGCGATCAGGGCGCAGAACAGGCTTCCGACCACGCCGATCCCGAGGGTTATCGCGAACCCCCTGATCGGTCCGGTCCCGAGGAGAAGGAGGATCACGGCCGTCAAAAGGGTCGTCAGGTTCGCGTCGAGGAGGGTCGACAGCGACTTTTCAAACCCCGATCTCACCGCAGCGAGCGGGGATTTCCCCTGGCGGCGCTCCTCCTTGACCCGCTCGAAGATGATCACGTTGGCGTCGACCGTCATGCCGATCGTCAGGATGATCCCCGCGATCCCGGGGAGGGTGAGGACCGCCCGGAATAGGACAAGTGCACCGAAGATGATCAGCATGTTCAGCACGAGGGCGAGGTTCGCCACCGCACCGAGGACGCGGTAGAGGACCATCATATAGATGAGGATCACGATGAACCCGATGACGATCGTCATCATCCCGCGCCGGATCGAGTCGTTCCCGAGCGTCGGGCCGACGCTCTCCTCCTCCACGACCGTGACCGCGGTCGGGAGGGCACCGGCGCGGAGGGCGATCGCCAGGATCTTCGCCTCGTTCGTGTCGAACCGGCCGGTGATCGTCGTCGAATCCTGCACCGCCCGCCACCCCTGTTGTGCCGCCTCCTTGATCGACTCGGTGATCCGGGGGGCGCTGTAGATCATGTTGTCGAGGACGATCGCCAGGAGATCGTTGACGTTCATCTGTCGCATGATCTTGGCGAACTGCTCCGCCCCCTCCTGCGTGAACGACAATGCAATGTACAGCTGGCCGATCGTCTGGAGGGACTGCGACGTCCTAACGACCGCGTTCGAAAGGGCGTTACCGGTGAGGAGGGGGTCTCTCTCCACGATGTAGGGTCTCCCATCCCGATCGTACAGGACCTCCTGATCGATCGACGTGGGGACCAGGTCATCGAGGGGGCTCGATCCTGCCTGTATGACGCGGCGGAACTCGAGGAGGGCGGTCTGTCCGATCAGCCGGCGCGCCTCCTCAGGGTCGGCCGCTCCGGGGAGGTTGATCAGGATCCTCTCCCCGCCGAACCGGCGTATCTCGGCGTTGGCCAAGCCGTACTGGTCGATCCGGTTGCTCAGGATGGTGATCACCTGATCGATCGTCTTCGTCTGATCGGCCGGGGTCATGTCGGCGACCCCCTCCGCCTCGAGGACGAGCCGCACCCCTCCCTGTAGGTCGAGCCCGAGCTTCACCACCTTGTTCAACGGCCAGAACGGGTAAAGGAGGTAGAGGGCGACAACAGCGACGACGATGACGGTTCCGAATCGCAACCAATCGTTCCGGGTCATATTGCTCCGCGCCATCGAAGTTACCTCACTTCTCCTGTTTTCTCACGATGCTCGACTTCGCCATCCGTAATTTCGCTCCATCCTCGAGGATCAACACGACGGAGGTGTCGCCGACCGATTCTATCTCACCGTAGATCCCACCGGCCGTGATCACCTTGTCCCCCCGCTTCAGGCTTCCGACCAGCTGATTCATCTGCTGCTGACGCCGTCGTTGCGGCCGGATCAGCATGAAATAGAAGATGGCCCCGAAGACGAGGAGGAGGATTACGAGTGGCAGGAAATCGGTGGCCCCCGGCGTCTGCGTCTCCCCGGCCGTCTGTCCGTAGGCCGCTCCTCCGCCGAGGAGAACCAACCACCATATAGCACCAAGGAACAATCGACCCATCCTATCCCTCCTTGCTAGCGCGCATATGCCGATAGACCCCCAACGAGATAAAGAGGATCCCCACGGCACCGAAAGCGACCGCTACTATGACCTCTCCGCTTCTCTCAAATCCTCTCTTTATCGCTATTACACGCTCTAGAACATAGAAGAGGTCGGCCCAGATTATACAATATAGGCCGATCAAGGTCGACGTACGCCGCCTCCCCTCCGGCAAGCGGAGGCTCACCAGGTCGTATCCGACCGAGGCGACCGGGATGGCCGTCCAAAGGTAGGAGAGGAGGGCCGTCCCCGGAACGAGCGATACGGCGAGGAGGAGGAGGAGGTGACCGGGATAGAGGGGAAGGACGTTCGCCACCGTCCCTCCCCGATCTGATCCCCACCTATTCCGGAAGATGAGGTAGGCCGAGTAGAGAACGGTCTCGACGGCGACGATGATCGCCGCGGTTTTCGGGAGGTCCCCTACGAAGAATATCAGGCCGAGGAGGACGAACAGGAGCGGTATAGACCAGATCGGAAGCTGTGGTCTCATCAGATCGCGGGGAGGATGAGCCGCGCCAGGACGAACAGGAACGCAAACCCGAGCACGTCCGTGACTGTGGTGAGGAAGATGGAGGAAGCGAGGGCCGGATCGAGTCGGAGGGCACGAAGGGTGAGGGGGATCACCGTCCCGGCGATCCCTGCCGCCAGCATATTGAGACCCATCGCCAGGAAGGCGACCAACCCCAAGTAGAGCTCTCCCTTCCAGACGAACGCCACCACCCCTACGACCACGCCGATAATGATACCGTTCAACAGTCCGAGGAGGATCTCCTTGGCGAGAAGATGCCATCCCTCTCCCTTGGAAACCTCGCCGAGGGCAATCCCCCGGGTAACGATGGTAACCGTCTGCATCCCCGCATTCCCTCCCTGCCCCGCAATGACCGGCATGAAGATCGCCAGGGCGGCAACCCTGGCGATCGTCGATTCGAACGCGCCAACAACCGCTGCGGCGAGGAAGGCGGTCAAGAGGTTGAAGGAGAGCCAGGGGAGGCGCAATCGGAGCGACCGGAACCAAGGCGTATCCACGCGATCCTCCAGCGGTACGGCCTGCGCTCGGTAGATGTCCTCGGTCGCCTCGTCCCGCATCACGTCGATCACGTCATCGACGGTGATCACCCCGAGGAGCCTGTTGTCGGAATCGACGACCGGGAGGGCGAAGTAATCGTACTTGTCGAACAGGCGGGCGACCTCCTCGACGTCCGCATCGACAGGGACGGTGACTGCGTCGCGGATCACGAGGTCGCGGAGCTCCTTCCCGGGCGGGGCGAGGGCCATGTCGCGGAGGGAGAGGACCCCCTGGAGCCGGCCTTCGTCGTCGACGGCATAGGCGTAGTAGACGGTCTCCGCCTCCTCCTGCCGGCGACGGAGGAGGTCGATCGCCTCCTGGACGGTCATCGACAGGGAGAGGGGGATGACCTCGGGCGACATCAGCCCGCCGGCGGTATCCGGAGGGTAGGAGAGGAGGTCGGTCAGGACCTCGGCATCCCTCTTGCTCAGCCGGGAGAGGAGCTCCTGTTGCACGTTCTCGGGGAGCTCGAGGAGGAGGTCGGCGGCGTCGTCCGGATCCATCCGGGCGAGGATCTCGCTCGCCTCCTTCCGATCAAGCTTGGCGACGAGGTCGGCCGATTCGTCCGGCTCCATCTCCCCGAGCGGCTCAGCGGCGGCGTGGCGGAGAAAGAGCTTGTGGACAAGCTCGGCCGCCTGCTCGTCGGAGAGCTCGCTCAGGACCTCGGCGACATCGGCCGGATCCTTCTTCAGGATCTCGCGCAGCGCTATCTTCCGCTCCTCCATCGTCCCCCTTTTGGACCTGTCATTATAATCGCCTCGATGACGACACGCGGGATTCAATTCTTAAGAGAAAATGACGTCGAATACGAACTTCTAACTTACAGATACGAGCGGATGGGGGCGCGGATCGCCGCCGCCGCCCTCGGCCTACCCCACCGGATCGTCCTGAAGAGCCTCGTCTTCCGGGCCGACGATGGCTCGTTCGCGTTCGCCCTCATAGATGCTGCTGGGACCGTGAGCGCCCGCAAGCTCGGCCGCGTTACATCGCGTAAGCACGTCGAGCCGGCCTCCCCGCGCGACGCGCAGCGGGTGACTGGGTATCTCGTCGGCGGGATCAGCCCGCTCGGATCGAGGAGGAGGCTCCCCGTGGTCCTCGATGCAAGGGCCGCTCAGGAGGACTTGCTCGTCATCAACGCTGGCGCTCGGGGAAAACTCGTCCGGCTGAGGACAAAGGATCTGGTCGCCCTCCTCGATGCGCAGGTAGCCGATATCCGCGCCGGCTAAGGTTATACGAGTTCGGCGATCTCGTCGATCATCGCGGCTATCACGTCGAACCCGCCCTGCCAGAAGGAAGGGTCGCGGACATCGATTTTCGCCTCCTCGAGGATCTCGATCGGCGCCTTCGAGCCGCCGTAGGAGAGGACCCTGAGGTACCTTGGTACGAACTCCTCCCCTTCCGTCTCGTAGGCCCGATAGAGGGAGAGGACGAGGAGGAGGCCGAACGCGTAGGCGTAGCAATAAAACGGGGTCGTGTAGAGGTGAGGGATCATCGTCCACTCCCACTTGAACTCCTCGGAGAGCTCGACGCTGTCTGCAAACTGCTCCCTCAGGTTCTCCATGTACAGCTCGGCGAGCCGATCGGTCGTCGCCCCCTCCCCGTTCACCAGAGAGTGCACCTCGCGCTCGAACAGGACGAAGTACGCCTGGCGGATGATCGAGACGTAGCTGTCGTCGATGAACTTCGCAAGGAGGTAACGGCGGACGGCGGGATCGCCCTCTTCGCTGAGAAGGAGGCGGATCAACAGGATCTCGGAGAAGTTGGAAGCCGTTTCCGCGAGCGGGAGGGAGGAGTGGAACGTCAGGACTGAGTGATCCTTCGCCATCATCGCATGGATCGCATGCCCGAGCTCGTGGGCGAGGGTGGCCACGTCGGCGGCACGGTTGTTGTAGTTGACGAGGACCCAGGGGGTCTTGTCCGGAACGACGCCGAAGCAGAACGCACCCGTGTCCTTCCCCGGACGGGGGAGGGAATCGAGGTGATCCTCGGCGAGGACCCGCTCGGCGAGCTCAGAAAGCTCAGGGGAGAACCGCTTGAGGCTTGAGAAGACGAGATCCGCCCCCTCCTCGAACGGATATTCCTTCCTCGCCTCCTGGAGCGGGGCGTATATGTCGTAGCGCCTCAGGCGATCGAGGCCGAGGAGCTTCGCCTTCAGCCGGAAGAACCGCTGATATAGGGAGGCGTTCTTCCGGCAGGACTCGAGGAGGATCTCGACCACATCGTCCGGGATGTCGTTTCGCAGGTTCCTGACCGCCATCGGAGATGAGATCCCGCGAAGCTCGACGTTCTCCCTGAACCAATCAGAGACGACGTACTTGTATATCTGGCCGAGGAGTCCCCCCTCCTTCGAGAAGACATCGAACAGGGCGCGGTAGGCGGCCTCGCGCCGATCGGGGGAGGGATCGCGGACGTAGGCCATCAGCTCGGAGCGGGTCAACGTCTTCACCTCACCGTCAAGCTCGAGCTCGAAGGTGAAGCGGTTGGTGATCATCTCGTAGAGGGTGACCATCCCCTCGACCCCGGTCACGTTCTTGACGTTGATCACCCGCTCCTCAGACTCGGAGAGGGTATACGGTGCAAACCGGCGGAGGGACTCGAGGTAGTAGCGGAGGCCACCGCTCGCCTGAAGGAGGCGGGAAGCGACATCTCCGTTCAACCCTTTCCACCAGATCTCGAAGAACAGGGTCCGATTCCGCGCGTCGGCCAGGGTCCGCTCGACCCTCTCCCTGAACGCGAGGGCATCCTGATCGGAGGTGTCCTCGGAGAACCAGAGGATCGCGTACCCGTTCAGCTGCCGGGCGATGTAGCTGGTCCGCTCGACGAGGTTCAGGATCTCCCGGAACGGACCGGCAGAGATCCCCTCCGAAAGATCATCGCACCGCTCCTCTAGGGCGATGAGCGCCCCCTCCAACCGATCGAAGACCTCCTCCATCCCCTCCCCGGATCGCGCCGGGATCAGATCGGAGAGGTCCCATCTCCCCCGACTGTAGCGCTCAGCCATCATCCCCACCCGTGGCGAGCCTCCCGTCGAGACCGAGCTCGGCCGCCACCTCCCGCATCCCGGCGATCGTCTCCTCAACCAACTCCGGAACCTCGATCCCGAGCATCTCCGCCCCACTAGCTATCACTTCCCGGTCCGCGCCGGCAGCGAACGATCTATCCTTCCACTTCTTCATCACCGATTTCACCTTCATGTCGAGGAGGCTCTTCGAGGGGCGGACGAGGGCGACAGCGGTGATCAGGCCGGTCAGCTCGTCGATCGCGTATAGGAGCTTCTCCATCTCGTGCTCGGGCTTTACATCCGTAACCAGCCCCCAGCCGTGGGAGAGGATCGCGCGGATGTAGTCCTCCGGCCAGTCGCGCTCCCGCAGTATCTCCTCGGTCTTCTTGCAGTGCTGATCCGGATAGCGCTCATAGTCGAGGTCGTGGACGAGGCCGATGATCCCCCATTTCTCCTCGTCGTACCCGCGCTTGCGCGCCCCGTAGCGCATCACCCCCTCTACCGCCAGTCCGTGCTTTATCAGGCTCTCGCTCTTGTTGAACTCCGTGAGGAGGGCGAACGCCTCCTCGCGCGTCGGGCTATGCATCGGATCCCCTCCAATCCCATCGCTATCGATCTTCTACTCTATCCTGAAGGGCCGATCCCGTCCAGAGGGCCGATCCGTGCCTGAACGGGGTCGATCCCGTATATTAGGCGGACCGCAAGGGGGTGGTTCGATGGTAATCGAGCTTTGGACGTTCCTCTCGCTCTTCTTCGCCGCGATCGGGATCGGCTTCCTCGCCAGCCTCCTCGGCCTCGGCGGCGGGGTGTTCATGGTCCCCCTCCTCTCCCTCGGCGGGTTCGTGGCCACGATGCCCGAGGCGGCCGGGACGAGCCTCGCTGCGATCATCTTCACCAGCATATCGAGCTCGATCGCCTACTACCGGCGCCGCGCGATCGACCTGCGGATCGGGGCCCTGTTCATGCCGAGCGCGATCGGCGGGATCCTCCTCGGCGCCTGGCTGACGGAGATCATCGATCCGAAATGGCTGATGTTCTCATTCGGGATCTTCCTCTTCTACCCGATCGGGATGATGATCACCGGGAAGTCGCCGAAGGAGATCCGCCTGTCGTTCAAGGGGGAGGGAATTGGCGGGAGGCTGTACGCGTTCGCCGCCGTCCTCGGCCTCGTCGCCGGGATCGTCTCCGGGATGTTCGGGATCGGCGGGGGGACGGTCTTCGTCCCGTCGCTCGCCGTCTTCCTCGGACTCGACATCGTGACCGCAGTGGCGACGAGCCTATTCGTCATGATCCCGACGACGATCATCGGCGCGGTCAAACA
>QMQL01000013.1 GCA_003650505.1 Candidatus Acetothermia bacterium
ATATCCATTTCCGGAAGGCACTTTCATATCTGTTCGACTACGACCAGGCCGTTCAATACATCTCCCCTGGGATGCTTCAAGCCCATGGGCCGGTCTCTTCTCTTACTCCTGGATACAAGGAAGGGCTGTTCCAGTATCACTACGATTTGGATAAAGCCCGGGAGGAGCTCGAGAAGTCGAGGTACTACGACCAGCTTGACGACTACCCGGTTGTAATAGGGGTCAACACCGATGTCCCGGAAACAGAGAAAGTCGGTTTGCTCCTCCAAGCAGAGGCCGCCAAGCTGGGGATCGACGTCGTAGTGCAAAAACTGACTTGGGGCAAGATCTGTGAGCTTGTTGCCACTCCAGAGACGACCCCAAATGGAGTAACGATCAATGTTGCTCCTCACTATGCTGAGGCAGGGTCGATGCTGCAGGCCAAGTACCATTCAAGCAATACAGGAACTTGGGAGCAGGCGGAGTGGCTGCTCGACCCAGAGATCGACGCCCTCATCGATGATGCACTGACGACGGTTGACCAAGAGGAGCGATTCGCAAAATACGGGGTGATACAGGAGAAGATCGTCGATCTTGCACCTGACATCTTCATGGTCGAACTACTAGAGAGACATGCCTACCAGTCGACGTATCTTGACTGGCCGCAGCTGGATGCTCCGAATCCGGTGATGGGCTATAACTTCGACTACCGGTTCTACAATCTATATTCGGAGAAGATGCCGTAGCTGGCAAGGGAGCCTATTCGTATAGGGGGCTAGTCTATGCACCAGCCCCCTTTTTTAGGTAAGGTGGCGAAGTGGAGTTTATGAGCTTTCTTGTACGCAGGGTGGCTTATTCGATCTTCGTGCTGATCGGGTTGTCGATGTTGATATTCACCATCGTGCGGGTTATGCCCGGAGACCCGGCTCGCCTGGCGCTCGGTGCGAGAGCAACGAAGGAGGCAGTACAAGAATTGCGCGACCGAATGCACCTTGATGAATCACTCCCGGTTCAGTACTACCACTGGGTCAAAGACGTGCTCCAGGGGAAGCTTGGTATATCTCTCTGGACACGCCGCGAGGTCTCGATCGACATCAGTAGATTCTTGCCTGCCACGTTAGAGCTAGTTCTCTTTGCTGCGCTTATAGAAGCGGATGTTAGGATACTGCTGGGAGTTATTGGGACTCGATATAGAAACACGTGGGTTGATAATACACTTAGGGTAGGGACGTACTTCGCTGTAGCGACGCCTGCATTTGTGGTTGCAATCTTCCTCTCGCTTATCTTCGGGTACATGCTAAAGGTCCTCCCAATTGTGGGCAGGCTTGATCCCAGTGTTGTGGCTCCTCCAGTACGAACGGGTTTAATTACAGTAGATGCATTGATTAGCGGGAACTTCACTGCCTTCATTGACGCACTTAAACACATCATAATGCCCGCCATAGCGCTTTCCCTCGGAGGAATGGCGCAGGATGCGAGGATCACGCGTTCTAGCATGTCGGACAACTTACTGAAGGAGTACATTGCGGTTGAGCGCGCCCAAGGGATCCCGCCACGGGTGATCAATCTGAAATACCTCTTGAAACCGTCTTTGATCGCTCCGGTCTCGGTTCTTGGGTTAGATATTGCTTCTATGTTAGGTAACGCATTTATGGTCGAGTTGGTTTTCGGATGGCCAGGGCTGTCTCAGTATGGAGTTGAGGCTGCATTGCGAAAGGATCTCAATGCGGTGACGGGAGTTGTGCTAGTAATAGGCCTTGTTTACCTCACGATAAATATCCTAGTTGACATTACTGTGGCCTACCTTGATCCACGGGTCCGGCTTAGATAGGAGTAATGGAAGATGACATATATTACCCATTCAAGACTAAGCAAGTCAGTTGATACGTTTCGTGAGGTCTGGTACAAATTTAGCAAGAATCGTCTCTCAATTGTGGGGTTGCTGATTGTCTTAATCATCACTATCCTTGCTGCATTCGCTCCTTACATCGCGCCATACCCCGCTCACGCAGGCCGATTTGTGAACTTCCCCGAAGCGAGCCAGCCGCCGGGTTCGAGACACCTATTCGGGACCGATGTGAACGGAAGAGACATCCTATCTAGGATCATCTACGGGTACCGTTTCTCTCTGATGATGGGGGTATTCGTACTTGCGTTGGTCGTTCCAATCGGCGTTACTCTCGGCTTAATAGCAGGGTACTTCAAGGGTACATTGATTGATACGGTACTGATGAGGATAACCGATATTTTCCTTTCTATTCCCCCACTTGTATTGGCATTAGCCATCGCTTCGGTCCTTACCCCGAATCTGACAAATGCCATGCTCGCCATCTCGCTATCGTGGTGGCCATGGTATACCCGCCTCGTTTATGGGCTGGTCTCATCGCTTCGCAACGAGTTCTTCGTCCAAGCAGCCAAAGCGACCGGGGCGAGTACACCGCACATCCTATTCCGGGAGATCCTCCCAAACTGTGTATCTCCTGTTCTTACTAAGATGAGTTTGGATATGGGATGGGTTATTCTGATGGGTGCCTCGCTCAGTTTCGTTGGCCTCGGTGTTCAGCCCCCTAAACCGGGTTTGGGTAGTATGATTGCCGATGGGACGCAGTATCTCCCGGACAGCTGGTGGATGGTTGTGTTCCCTGGAATTGCGGTCATGATTGTCGTACTTGGTTTCAATCTCTTCGGGGATGGTATCAGGGATCTCTTGTCGGAGGAAGAGGCGTGACCGCAGAAGAGCGAGCGTTGTTTAAGATTCGCAACCTGTGTGTTGCGTTTGACCTCTTTCGGGGGACACTTCCTGTGCTTGACCACGTCTCTCTGGCAGTGCGGCGTGGGGAGAAGATAGGTCTAGTTGGGGAGACCGGGTGTGGCAAGTCGGTTACGATGAAGGTGGTCGTTGGGATCCTCCCGATCCCTCCAGGGCGGATCGCGAGTGGTGAAATCTGGTTCGACGGAACGAATATTCTGTCATTGCATGGAGGCAGGCTTCAAGATGTGCGGGGGCGTATCGGACTGATTCCTCAGGATCCAAGTGCCTCTTTGAATCCGGTCTTTCAAGTTGGGACACAACTTAGGGACGCAATCAGATACTCGCACCGGCATAGGAACCTATCCGCCAAAGAGATCCGACGGCTAGCAATTGATGTCCTTGCCGAGGTTGGCCTCCCGGATCCTGTACGGAACCTATCCAATTATCCCTTCCAACTGAGTGGAGGAATGAAACAGCGAGTGCTTATTGCGATGGCCTTGGCAGCTAATCCAGAACTGCTTATCGCCGATGAACCGACAACTGCGCTCGACGTGACGATTCAAGAGCAGGTTCTACGTCTGATGCGGGAGGCTATCGACCGCCGGAATCTTTCGATTCTAATAATCACCCATAATCTTGGCTTGATACGAGAATTTACCGACCGGGTGTATATCATGTATGCCGGGCAGATTGGCGAGACGGGGAGTACAAGAGACTTATTCAACCGGCCGCTCCATCCATATACCAAAGGCCTCCTCGCTTCGGTGCCGAAGCTCACCGGTGAAGGGGTCCCTTTTGGGATCCCTGGAACGGTTCCGGATTATCTCAATGCCCCAAGTGGGTGCCGCTTCTCCCCGCGATGCGATAGGACAACGGAAGTTTGTGCCTCCTGTCGACCAGAGATGATCTTGATCGAAGGGGAACATCGAGTAGCTTGCCACCTTTACAAGGAGGAGCAGGAAGATGATCCTCAGGCTGGATGATATAAAGAAGTACTTCCCTGTACGCCATGGTTTTCTCCAGCGGAAGATGGAATACGTCAAGGCAGTCGACGGCGTTAGCCTGGCCATCAAGCGGGGAGAAATCTTTGGCCTAGTGGGTGAGTCCGGATCGGGGAAATCAACCTTGGGATATACAGTAGTCGGAATTCACCGATCAACTGCAGGGAAGATCATCTTCAAGGGAGAAGACCTTGCAACCCGGCAACATATGGATGTACGCGCCATTAGCAGAAAGCTTCAGATCGTGTTCCAGGATCCAGGCTCTTCGTTGAATCCAAAGCGAACGATCAGGCAAACGCTTGAGTTGCCCCTTAAAGTTCACCGGCTTGGGACGAGACGGGAACGATTAGGAAAGCTAAGGGAACTGTTGCAGAAGGTCGAACTGCCAGAGGAATATTTGCATAACTACCCACGTGCTCTCAGTGGTGGACAACGCCAGCGGATTGCCATTGCTCGAGCGCTTGCGGTTGAGCCGGAATTTATTGTACTAGATGAGCCAACTTCCGCTCTCGATGTATCAGTTCAGGGGAAGGTCGTACGGCTTCTACTCTCTCTCGCGAAGGAACACGATCTTACCTACTTATTCATCACGCATGATCTTAGCCTGATGCGTAACGTAGCTTCTCGAGTCGCCATCATGTATTTAGGAAAGCTATGTGAAGTCGCCCCAACATCCGAATTCTTCAAAAACCCACTCCATCCTTACACAAAGATGCTCCTATCATCCATTCCTGTGGTGTCAGAGGAGGAAGAGTCCCTCAAACCAGAACGGAGTGTTCCTAAGGGCGAAATCCCTAGCCCGGTCAATCGGCCGTCAGGGTGTGGCTTCCGAACCCGTTGTCCGCTGGCTATGGATATCTGTGCGCAAGAGGAACCTCGCAGGACCCTCGTAAATGAGGAGCATGAGGTTCACTGCCATCTTTTCAATAATTCGAGGATAAAGGGAGATTATGATTGGAATGACTAAACGACGAATCTTGTGGATCAATCCGGTTGGAACGGATCGATTTGATATTCCTATCGGCGACTACCTAAATAGAGTCAAGGGTTCGGGCACTATGGTGGACGTCGTCTCACTCGATCGTGGACCAACACATCTGAATTTCATATCCTATGAAGCTCTTGTCGTGCCCGAGATATTAAAGAAAGCCTGCTTTGCAGAACGGGACGGATACGATGCCGTCATTGTTGGTTGTTTTAATGACACGGGTGTATCGGAAGCTCGCGAGCTTACGAACAAGCTCTATGTGATTGGTCCCGGCGAAGCATCCCACAAGTTGGCTAGTGTGTTTGGGCAACGGTGGTGTGTGCTGGTAAGCCAAGAGAAATGCATCCCGAGGATGAGAAACAATGCCATCCGTTACGGTTTCGGTCCGGAGCGTGTCATCTTCCGTTCCCTTGACATCGGCGTTCACGAGTTTCAATCGGACCTTGGCCGTACTAAGGAGGCGCTTTCCTTAGCGGCCCACGAGGCAGTGAGGCGTGACCGGGTAGAGACGATTATTCTCGGCTGTACTGCACAATACGGCTTCTACAAGGAGCTTCAGAAAGAACTTGGCATACCGGTCCTTGACGTGGCGATCGCTGCTCTGAAATATAGCGAGTTCCTTATCGAGATCGGTCAGGTGACTTCCTGGTATCATAGCAAGGCGCTGAGTTATGCCACTCCCCCACTAGACGAGCTTTCTAACTTAGATGTAACTACCGCTGACAACGGAAATGAACACAAGGATTAGGTGTTGAGGGGCTTATTTTCTCTCGCTGGTAGTCATAGAGCGTGCGTTCAATTTGCAGGTGGGGCTCTGTCGTTTGCGAGGTGAGCTGCGGTAGAGCAAAGGTGGGTGATACAGTGGGGAGGCTAAACGGTTGATGTGCCGAGTTTTTGCCTCTGGCTTGGTAAGATCGGTTCGTAGGAAGGTAGTTGGATTCAGAACTCCGTATGAAAAATCCTTCTCTGTGAATACATCATTAATAAATCCAGTTAGGCATCTAACCCATGAAAGCAAGAAAGGAGTTGCCCAATGAGATTTGACCGGGTGATTTTTACTATCGACACCCATACGGAGGGAGAGCCTACCCGTACAGTCATTGGGGGAATCCCCAATATTCCCGGCGATACGATTGCTGCCAAGATGCAATATCTGAAGGAGAATGCGGATTCCCTGAGGACGATGCTCATGTATGAACCGAGAGGGAACGAGGTGATGTCCGGGGCGATCCTCACCCCGCCGTGCGATCCACAGGCCGACATGGGGGTGATCTACATCGAGGTGGGGGGATACCTCCCCATGTGCGGACACGATACCATCGGCTGCTGTACAGCGATGGTGGAAGCGGGTATCGTGCCGGTGCACGAACCAGTGACCAAGATCACCCTGGACACGCCGGCCGGCTTGGTAGAGACCGCAGTGGCGGTAGAGGATCTGGTCGCTAAGAGCGTGACGTTTCGCAACATCCCGGCTTTTCTCTACAAAGCGGATGTCACTGTGGATGTCCCCTCCTACGGGCGCGTGACCATGGACATCGCCTACGGGGGAAACTTCTACGCCCTGGTGGAAGCGGAGAAAATGGGGCTTGTCATCTCGCCGGAGCGGGCAGGAGAGCTGATCCGAGCAGGGATCGCTGTTCGCGATGCGGTGAACGCACAACTGGATGTCCGTCATCCCGAGAAGCCGTTCATCGCCGGTCTTACCCATGTCGAGTTCTTCGGGCCGCCGACGCACCCGCAGGCGCAGGCGAAGAACGCGGTCATCATTCCCCCGGGATCGATCGATCGATCGCCCTGCGGCACAGGAACCTCGGCCAAGGTGGCGACCCTGTACACCAAGGGGGAGCTAAACCTAGGGGAGGATTATGTGCACGAAAGCATCATCGGAACGACGTTCGTGGCACGTGCAGTGGAGACGACCACCGTCGGGAACTTGCCCGCGGTGATCCCGGAGATCACTGGCCGAGCCTACGTCACCGGCCTGCATCAGTTCGTGGTTGATCCGGATGATCCGCTCAAGCAGGGATTCCTCCTCGGCAAGGGTTGAGAAGAGGATGAGAGAGGAGGGAGGAATGAGGCGAGTTGTGAGCCATCCAGTCCTCGGAACCCTCACCGCGGCGCGCGAGGTGAAGATCTACGTCGACGGCAAGGAGATTCGCGCCCGTGAGGGGGAGCCGATCGCAGCAGCGGTCGCCGCAGCCGGGATCAGGATCCATCGTTACACAGCCGAGCGGGGAGAACCGCGCGGGGTGTTCTGCGGCATCGGTCAGTGCACCGACTGCGTGATGGTGGTAAACGGCGTGCCCAACGTCCGTACCTGCATCACGCCGGTGATGGAGGGGATGATCGTGGAGACGCAACACGGAGCGGGGAGCGAAGACCGATGAGAAAGGTCGACCTCGCAATCGTTGGTGCCGGTCCGGCCGGACTCGCCGCCGCTATCGAAGGGGCAAAACGCGGGTGCAGCACCCTTGTGCTCGATATGAACCCTCTCCCTGGAGGTCAGTTAGTAAAGCAGATCCACAAGTTCTTCGGATCACAGGAGCACCGTGCAGGAACACGGGGGATAGAGATCGCTGCGCAACTCCTCCACCAGGCAGAGACTGAGGAAGTGGAGGTAATGCTCGGTGCTGAGGTGTATGCGATTCATGACAGGACATTGGAGGTTGCGTGGGCATTTACCGGAGATTCCTCGGCTTCTTCCTCGGGGGGAGGGGCGACACCGCCCAGTCGCCATCTGGCGATCGCGGCGCGACGGATCATCCTGGCAACAGGGGGAGCGGAGAACGCCCTCAATTTTCCGGGGTGGACCCTTCCCGGAGTGATGGGGGCAGGAGCGGCGCAGACGATGAGCAATGTATGGCGTGTTCTTCCGGGAGAGCGCATCCTGATGGTGGGAGCGGGAAACGTCGGGTTGATCGTCAGTTACCAACTGCTGCAAGCCGGGGCCGAAGTGGTAGCGGTGATCGAAGCCGCTCCCCGGATCGGGGGGTATGGGGTGCACGCGGCCAAGATCCGCCGGGCCGGGGTGCCCATACTCACTTCTCACACCGTCGTCCGCGCTGAGGGAAGGACACAAGTGGAGAAAGCGGTGATCGCTAGAGTCGATTCATCGTGGCAACCGGTTCCGGGCTCGGAACGGGAACTGGACGTGGATACGATCTGCATCGCTGTTGGCCTACGCCCCAACGCCCGCCTGGCCTCGTTGGCCGGCTGCTGCCTTCACTACTCCCCTCGCTTGGGAGGATGGGTCCCGATCCACAATAGCCGCATGGAGACGACGATTCCGGGGATATACGTCGCTGGTGACCTATCCGGAGTGGAGGAAGCGAGCACCGCACTGGAGGAAGGGCGGCTGGCGGGGATCTGCGCTGCTTCCTCTCTGGGTAAGAGTAATCCGGGTGACGATGAACGGATCGCAGCGATCGAGGAACGCTTGATCAGCCTGCGGAGCGGTCCGTTCTGTCAACCTCGCCAGGATGCGAAACAAGAGCTTATCGAGATCGGGGAGGTACAGTGTTGCAAGGAGTAAAAACGCGTGGTTATCCCTCGCTCCAAGAGTTGGAAAGCGCTCCTGGTTACCCGTCGCCAGGGCGGCTGGAGAAAGGCCCGGTGGCGGTGATCGAGTGCATCGAGGAGATCCCCTGTAACCCGTGCGAGCAGGCCTGCCCCCAGCACGCAATCACCATCGGAGAGCCGATCACCAACCGCCCTCATCTGGATGAGGATAAGTGCATCGGTTGTGGATTATGCATTCCGCGCTGTCCCGGGCTGGCCATCTTCCTGGTCGATCTTACCTATGGACAGGGGGTGGCAACCGTGGCCTTTCCCTATGAGTACCTCCCTCTGCCGGAGGAGGGGCAGGCCGTGCAGGCGGTGAATCGTGCTGGTGAACCGGTGTGTCCTGGAACGGTAATCAAGGTGCAGAACCCGAAGGTGAATGATCAGACTCCGGTAGTGACCATAACTGTACCGCGTGAATACGCTGCCGAGGTGCGGGGAATACGGCGTATTAGAAGGGAGAGATGATGGACGACGATACGATCGTCTGCCGGTGTGAGGAAGTGACTGTGGGGCAGATCAGACAGGCGATTCGTGAGGGAGCGGCGGATGTCACCGGGGTGAAGCGGAGGACGCGTGCTGGGATGGGGCTGTGCCAAGGACGAACGTGTGAGAAGATCGTGATGCGCATCCTGGCGCAAGAACTGGGAAAGCCGCTGAGCGAGTTCGCGCCGGCAACCGTGCGGCCTCCGGTACAGCCGATCACCTTCGGCCTGCTCGCGGAGGGGACAGATGGCTAGCGCAGCGGACGTTATCGTCGTCGGTGGCGGGGTCATCGGATCGGCGATCGCCTACTACCTGAGCCAGGAGGGAACCAAGGTGGCGCTTGTGGAACGGGGAGACGTCGCCTCGGGAACATCGAGCGCGTGCGACGGGAACATCCTTGTCATCGACAAAATGCCGGGTTATGACAGCCAACTCGCCCTGAAGAGCCAGGAACTCCTCGCCGAACTGGTAGAGAGCCTGGATTACGACCTCGAATACGCCCAACGGGGAAGCGTGCTGGTAGTGGAGGACGAAAAACAGGCCCAAGTGGCGCGAGATTGGTTCACTCGCCAGAAGGACGCGGGCTTGCCGATGCGCTACCTGGAGGGTAAAGAGGTGTTCGAGGACGAACCCCTGCTGGCCCACGATATGGTCGGACTCGTCGAATGCGCCTCCGATGCCTCGCTCAACCCGATGGCGTTCGTTTACGGGCTCATCTCCGGTGCGCGCCGTGCCGGGGCGATGATCCATCCGTTTACCGAGGTCACCGGGTTCCTGCAGGATTCCACCGGCGTGGTGCGCGGGGTGGAGACCACGCACGGGACGATAAGCGCTGACAAAGTCGTCCTTGCCGCTGGGGTGTGGACCCCTGGTCTCGCGGCGACCGTGGGAGTGAATGTCCCGATCAAACCGCGGAAAGGGCACATCCTCGTCGCCGAGCGGTCTCCCCACCCAGCGCGGCGCAAGGTGCAGGAGTTTGGGTACCTGCTCGCCAAGTTTGGCGGTACAGAAGGGCGGAGTGTGGAACCGGATATGGATCGCTACGGGGTGGCCATGGTGTTCGAGCCGACCGAGCACGGGAACTTCCTCATCGGATCGAGCCGGGAGTTCGTCGGGTTCGATCAGCGGTGCAACCACCATGTCCTGGAGTTGATGGCAAGGAGGGCGCTGCGCTTCTTCCCCACGATCCGGGACATTCGCGTCATCCGCACCTACGCTGGCCTGCGTCCTTACACCCCTGATCATCTACCGATCGTATCCCCTGTTCCCACGGTCCCTGGGCTGTACATCGCTGCTGGACACGAAGGGGATGGAATCGGACTGGCACCGATCACCGGCCGGCTCATTGCCCAGATGATCGTTGGCGAGCCAACCGCTGTTGCCACCGAACCGTTGCGGATCGACCGTTTTGTCAATAAGGAACATAAGGGGGAATGAAAATGGGAAAGCTAACTGGGGTGTACGTTGTCCTCGTTACTCCATTCACCAAGGATGGAGACGTCGACTACGACGGCTTACGTAAGAACGTGCGGTGGTTAGCCGGGCAGGGGGTGCACGGCGTGATCCCCCTGGGGAGCACCGGCGAGTTCGCCAGCCTCGATGACGATCAGAAGGAACGGATAACGCAGACCGTGATCGCTGCTGCCGGTGGGAAGATCCCGGTGGTCGTCGGATCGAGCGCCGAGACAACGGAGAAGGCGATTTACTATGCAAAACGGGCCAAGGATCTCGGCGCGGCTGGGGCGTTGGTCCTTCCGCCGTGGTACTACACTCCCGATCCCGAGGAGATCGTGCATCATTACACCCGCATCTCCGAGGCGGTTGATCTTCCGATCATCATCTACAACAACCCGTTTACCTCCAAGGTAGATATCGAGCCACCCACCGTGGCCCGCCTGGCCGAGCTCCCTAACATCGTTGCGATCAAGGAAAGCTCGGGGAACATGCGCCGCATCGCCGAGATCCGCACCCTCACCAACGACGGAATCGGGATATTCTGTGGATGGGAGGACATGGCCTACGAGTCGTTCGTCATGGGGGCGCAAGGGTGGGTGTGCGTCATCGGGAACGTCGTCCCGCGCATGGCCGTCGATCTGTTCGAACTGATCACGGTGAAGAACGACCTCGCTGCCGCGTGGGAGCTGTACAAAAAGATGCTCCCCTTCCTCCGCTATCTGGAATACGCGGGGAAGACGCAGAAAGCGCTCAAGTACGCCCTGGACAAGATGGGGCTTGCAGGAGGCTACTGCAGTAGCCCCAAGCTTCCGTTATCCGACGCCGACAAGGCCGAAGTGGATCAGTTAATCCAAGGGATGCAATGATTAATCGTTGACGAAGGGAAGGAGATAGACCATGGCTAACGGATACTGGAACAGGGTATTACGGGTGGATCTATCATCGGGAAATATCCGGGCGGATGAGGTCTCCGAGGATGTGTGGAAGCTGAGCATCGGCGGCGCTGGCTACGGAGCCATGGTGCTGCTTGAGGAGGCGACGGCCGATACCGATCCCTTGGGGC
>QMQL01000014.1 GCA_003650505.1 Candidatus Acetothermia bacterium
GAAACTTCACCTCCTAAATCAACCGCTCAGAACGGCCTCCACTTGAAACTCGCCCCAAGAAGGAGCCCCAGCGACCCTATCGCCAGCAGGTAGTACAGCCACTTCGCACCGAATAGCCTACGCATCGTCCCTCCTTTCTCCCCCTCAGATTGAAGACCCCCGAACGGGAGAGGTCCCCAACCCCGAAGTCTCTCCATAGATTTTCCACCACCCTTTCATAAAGAAATGAGGGGACACTTGTCAAGTCTAACGGACCCCTCCGGCGAGGGGTGTAATACGGAACGGCCACCCGAATATCCGATCGGAGACCGTAGTCGGCCGAGCCGGCGTGCGGACAGGCCGAGAAGTCATGCCCGTTTGACTTCCCAAAAGGGCAGGGATAAAGTTTGCTCAGGATAAAATGAGAGGTGACAGAGTGAGGGATTACGAGATTGTCTACGTCCTCCGTCCCGATCTGTCGGACGAGGATCGCGCCGCCAAGATCGAGCGGATCCATTCCCTCATCGTCGACAACGGCGGTGAAATCGGCAAGACGGAGGAGTGGGGAAAGCGCGTCCTCGCCTATGAAATCAGCCATCAGACCGAAGGATTCTACGGATTGGCCGAGTTCCGCCTGGAGCCCAGCTCGGTGAAGAAGGTGGAGGATCGGCTGAACATCGACGAGGAGATCCTCCGCTACCAGATCGTCAAACTGGACTGATTAGAAGGAGGACGGATGGCTGCCAGCCTGAACAAGGTCATTCTGATCGGAAACCTGACGGCGGATCCCGAGCTCAGCTACACGGGGAGCGGGACGGCTAGAGCTAGGTTCGCGATCGCCATCAATCGGAGATACAAGGACGCCACCGGCCAGCTGAAGGATGAGACGACGTTCGTTCCGATAGTCGTTTGGGGGACGCAGGCGGAGAACTGCGCCAACTACCTCGCCAAGGGGAGATCGGTGGCGGTAGAAGGGAGGCTCCGGATCGACTCGTTCGAGAACAGCGAAGGGGAGCGGAAGAAAGTGGTCGAGGTGGTAGCGAACAACATTCAGTTCCTCGGCGGCCCCCGAAGCCCGGACCCGGGGACGTCTCAGCCCGCTCCGTCCCAGCCCGAACCGGCTGGAAAAGACACGAAGAGCCCAGATGAGGAGGTCCCGTTTTAACCCATGTTTACCAGGCGAAAGAGGAAGTGCCGCGTTTGCGAGCGGAACATAACGCTCGACTATAAGAAACCCGAAGAGCTGAAGCAGTACATGAATCGGCTCGGGAGGATACTCCCGCGCCGTGCGACTCACCTTTGTGCCAAGCACCAACGGAAGCTCGCCTTGGAGATCAATCGGGCCCGGAAGCTGGCCCTCCTCCCTTACGTCGGTGAACGAGAAGCGATAAAGGTACGTCGGTAGGCGGGCCGACGCCCGCGGGACCGGGCTCCGCCGATGAAGATCGATAGAGTGGCGGGATGGCTGAACGAACGGCCAGCCTCGGAAGAGGCGAACATGGCGGGTTCGCCTGAACAGGGTGACGGATTCGTAGCGATCAGCGCGAACTTCCCCTTACGATTCCGGCTTCCGAGCAAGGCCGATGTGACGGAGGGGTTGTTCTCCAACCTCCGCCTCCTCTACGGGATCGGAGAGCACTACGACCGCTCCCTCAAAGAGGAGGGGTACGGTTCGATCCCCGACCTCCTCTCCCATCGCCGGTTTGGGGGACGGGCGGGGGAGTTGCTGGACTCCTGGGGGACCCCGCCAGATCCGTCGGCCGTCTACCGAACCCTGTCGGCTTGGCTTCCCCCCTCTCATCGCCTCTTCATCCGATCGCTCGGCCTGATGGAGCGAGAGAAGATCGTCTTCTTCGACCTGGAGACCCTCGGACTGGCGAACTCCCCGGTCTTCCTGATCGCAACGGCGCGGCTCAGCGAAGGGGAACTCAAGGTTGACCAATACCTCGCCACCTCACTCGAAGGGGAGGCCCCGCTCCTCGAGGAGTTCATCCGCCGGGTCGGCTCGACATCGGCGTTGATCTCCTACAACGGGAGGAGCTTCGATTGGCCGATCATCCGGGAACGTTTGTTCTACTACGGGATCCCTTTGCCGGAAGAGCCGATCCACATCGATCTACTCCACCATTGCCGGCGCCGTTACCGGGACCTACTCCCAGGCTTCCAGTTGAACATCGTCGAGAGGGGGATCTTGGGTATAGAGAGGAGGGATGACCTACCGGGCTCCCTCGTCCCGGCTTACTACTCGAGCTACCTCGCAACGGGGGATCCGGCGATGCTCGCCCCCATCGTCTCCCACAACCGCCAGGACATCCTGAGCCTCGTCCTCCTCCTTGAGGCCCTCCTTGAGGAGAACGACGATGCTCGCTGACCTCCTCGCCGAGCTTCAGCGGGAAGCCTGGTATCGGGGGCAACTGACCCACGTCGAGACGCTCCCCTCCGCCCCTGCGGGATACGCCTCAATCCAGCTTCATCCTCTCCTTGCCTCTTACCTCGAGCGAAACGGAATCCGCCTCTATCGCCATCAGGCAGAGGCAATAGAGGCGTTCCGGAGCGGCCGCGACGTCATAATCACCACCCCGACCGCGTCGGGTAAGACGCTGGCGTTCAACATCCCCATCCTGGAGGCCCTCATCGAGGATGACGCTGCATCCGCCATCTACGTCTACCCGTTGAAGGCACTCGCCAACGACCAGCTGGGGAAATTGAAGGCGATAGAAGCCGGATGCGGGATCGAACTCTCCCCCCATACCTACGATGGAGACACCCCTGCCGGAGCACGGGGGCGGATCAAGAGGACGGCCCGGATCGTTATGACCAATGTCCATGCCCTCCATCAATACCTCCCCTGGCATCATCAGTGGGCACGGATCTTCTCCAACCTGAATGCGATCGTCCTCGACGAGGCCCATCGCTACCGGGGGGTGTTCGGGGCGAATGTCTCCCTCTTCCTTCGCCGCTTCCTCCGGATCGTGGAGCACTACGGAGGATCCCCCCGGATCATCATTTCATCGGCGGGTATTGCAAATTCGATCGAGTTCGCCCAAGCCCTGACCGGAAGGGAGGCGGTCCTGATCGATCACGATTCCTCCTCCCGGGGAGAGAAGTCCTTTCTGTTCTGGGATCCGCTGAAGGACCCGAGCGGATCGATCACCTCGCAAGCCGCCCGTATCCTCTCCTTCCTCACCGGGCACGGCCTGCAGACGATCTGCTTCACCCGGAGCCGGTTCATGGCCGAGTCGGTCGGAAGGGCCGCCCGACGCCTCGCCGGAGATGGGATCGCCTCGTACCGGGCCGGTTACCTCCCGCCGGAGCGGCGGCGGCTCGAGGAGGGGCTTCGCAGCCGCAAGATCAAGGGGATCGTCTCCACAAGCGCGCTCGAGTCGGGGATCGACATCGGGGGGCTGGATGCCGCAGTGATCGTCGGATTCCCAGGGAGTAGGCTGGCGGCTTGGCAACAGGCCGGGCGGGCGGGGCGGCGGGACTCCCCCTCGATCGTCGTCTACATCCCCTACGAGAACCCTCTCGACCGTTACTTCATCCGCCATCCGGCGGCCTTCCTTTCCACTGGGAAGGAGAGGCTCATCATCCCCAAGATCGACCGGGGACAGAGGGCCGGTCACATCGCCTGCGCGGCGGCCGAACTCCCGTTGAGGGAGGCGGAGCTGAACGAGGAGGAGAAGGAGATCGCCTCCTCCCTGTGCGGGGAAGGGGTCCTCGCCGAGACATCGCGCGGCTTCATCTATCGGGGGCTCGAACGGGCCCATCAGCGGTTCGCCCTCGACGATCTGAGCGGCCAGACCATAAAGATCACCTGCGATGGAACGGTCCTGGAGACGATGGACCCCCTCCGCGCCCGCCGCGAGGCCCATCCGGGTGCCGTCCTCCTCCACAACGGCGAGACGTACGTGATCGAGCGCCTCGACCTGGAGAAGGGGATCGCCGAGGGACGCCGGGAGGACGTCCCCTATCACACCCATGCCCTCGTATCATCGGAGGTGAAGATCCTATCGACGAGCGAGTTCTGCGAATCCGAGTCGAGCCTTCGCGCCCGGGGGAGGGGGATGGTGACGGAGAGGGTGGTCGGCTACAAGACGATAGATGCGGATCGCACGATATCGGTCTCAGATCTCGACCTCCCCCCCCACTCCTACGAGAGTGACGTTATGTGGATCTCGTTTCGCTGCGGAATCCCAGGTATTGCGAGTGCCGATCTCCCCGGCTCGATCCACGGTGCTGAGCACGCCCTCCTCGCCATGGCTCCTCTCCTCGTCCTGTGCGACGCTGGGGACGTTGGCGGCGTCTCTTCTCCCTTCGATCCCAAGACCGGATACCCGACGATCGTCTTCTACGACGCCTTTTCCGGTGGGGCCGGGATAACCCCGGGTCTCTACCGATCGTTTTCCCTCCTGATCGAAGCTGCTCATGCCCTCGTGTCGGAGTGCCCCTGCAGGGACGGTTGCCCGGCGTGCATCCTCTCCCCCCGCTGCGGGAGCCAGAACCGTCCTCTGTCCAAGCCGGGGACGATCCTGATCCTAAAGTCCCTGACCGAGGAATGGGGATCCCGATGAAGCGGATCGCCGCCGTCATATTCCACCGATCCCTCGGAACAAGCTACGGGGAGCGGCTCGTGACCGATGCCCGACGCGCAGCGGCGCTCGATCTGATCGAGAGGATCCGCACAGCCGGTCTGGACCGGATCTTCGTCGTCACCGGAGCGGACGAGGGAAGAGCCCTCGAGGATGAGGGGGTGAGCGCGGTCCGCATCAGCGATGGTAGGGCCTTCCACTTCGGCGACCGGTTGAAGTCGCTGATCCGGGAGGAAGGGTTGGATGGGATCCTCTATTTCGGGAGCGGAAGCGGCCCCCTCTTCCCTGAAGAGGGGATCGAACGACTATTGTCGTTCGTCGAAGAGAGGGAGAGGGGAGGACTTTTCAACAACTTCTACTCCTGCGACTTCGCTGCGATCGCGGGGACGAAGGATCTCCCCTCCTTGGAGCTTCCCCGATTCGACAACCCTCTCGGTTTTGTGCTCGCCGACGGCGGGTTCCCCTGTTACACGCTCGAACGCTCCTCTGCAACCGACTTCGACATCGATACGCCGACCGACATCATCATCCTCAAGGAATCCGGCGTGGGGGGAAAGAAGACCCGGGCGTTCCTCGAGTCCATCGGGCTTAATCATCCGTCCCTCGCCGATATCCTCCCCCTCCTCGCCGATCGTTCGGCGCGCATCTCGATCATCGGCCGGGTCAACCCGGGGACGTGGGCGAGATTCGAGCGGGCTGTCGCATCCCGAACATCAGGGATCATCGACGGCCGCGGGATGCGCTCTTCCCCGGAAAGGTCGGGATACCTCCTCAACCGGATCCTCCGCCAGGACGGGATCCGGACCTTCTTCGAGGATCTCGCCGGTTCGGCCGACGGAGCGCTGATCGACACCAGACCACTCCTCGCCGATCGCGGGAACCTTCCACCCGCCGCCGACCGGTTCGCCAGCGATCTCCTCCGGCCGGAGGAGATCGAAGACCCCATATGGAGGGAGTTCACCGCCGCTGCGCTCGATTCCCCGATCCCGGTGATCCTCGGCGGACACTCCCTTGTAAGCGGCGGGCTCCATCTCCTCGCCGAGGCCTGCTGGAAAGGGCGCGACCTTCCCCGTAGACTTCACCCCGAACCATTCGATTGGAAGAAGGAGAAAGTATGAGCGATTCATTCCCTCCCCGGAACCTCCTCGAGGCCGATCCACAGACCGCGGCCCTGATCGCCGCAGAGGAGCGGCGTCAGCGAGAGAAGATCATCATGATCCCCTCCGAGAGCCTGACGCCAATGGCGGTTCGCGAGGCCCTCGCCTCTCCGTTCACAAGCGTCTACGCCGAAGGCTACCCCCGTAGGGCGATGATGGATCTCCCCCCGGAGCGACTCGCCGACATCGACGAGCAGCTAGCGAACTACCGGCGCTACGCCGACCGCCGCTTCTACAAGGGGACGGAGTTCGCCGACCTCGTCGAATCGTTGGCTGCACGGCGGGCGGCCGAGTCCTTCGCCACTCCCGAGTATCCGGCATCGAGGATCCACGCCAACGTTCAGCCGCTATCCGGGGCGGCGGCGAACCTCGCCGTCTACGAGGCGTTCGTCGAACCGGGGGAGACGGTGATGGGGATGGCCCTCACCGAAGGGGGGCACCTGACGCACGGCTCGGAGTTCAACGTCACGGGGAAGAGATACAGGATCGTCTCCTACTCCGTCGACCCGGGAACCGGAAGGCTCGATTACGACCGGATCGGAGAACTAGCGGAGGAGTACAGGCCGCGGATGATAATCGGCGGGTTCACCTCGTATCCGTGGAAGCCGGACTGGGCCAGGTTCCGCGAGATCGCCGATTCTGTCGGCGCCATCCTCCTCGCTGACGTCGCCCACACGGCCGGGATGATAATCGGTGGGGTGTACCCGAACCCGGTCGGATACGCCGACGTGATCTCCTTCACGACCCATAAGACCCTGTGCGGCCCGCGCGGGGCGGTGATCCTGGCCACTGATCCAAAGATCGCGCGGAGGATCGATACCGCCATCTTCCCGGGGCAGCAGGGAGGGCCGCACGTCAACAAGTTCGCCGCCATCGCCGTGGCGCTGAAGCTCGCCCAGAGGCCGGAGTTCGCCGAGCTCCAACGCCGGATCGTGGCGAACGCCACCGCCCTCGCTGAGGGGCTGAAGGAGAACGGGATCACCCTCGCCTACGGCGGGACCGACACCCACCTCCTCGTCATCGACCTGAAGGGGATAGAGAGCGAGACCGGCTTCCCGCTGATGGGGGAGATCGCCGCCCGGATCCTCGATCTCGCCGGGATCGTCTGCAACAAGAACACGATCCCCGGGGATAGGAGCGCTGCCGACGCCCGCGGTATCAGGCTCGGCACCCCGTGGGCGACGCAGCGGGGGATGACCGAAGATGATATGAGGGAGCTCGCTTCGATCATCTCCCAGGTCCTCAAGGGGATCCGGCCTTTCTCCTATCCCGGCCTGAACGGCGAGCTGTCTCGGGGGAAGATCCCTCTTTCGACCCTCGAAGAGGCGAGGAGGGAAGTCCGCGGGCTGCTCGCCAGGGTCGAGCCTGGGATCGAGCGAAGGAGGGATGAGATCCGAGCCGACGGATCGGGGTTGGCGGCCCTCCGGGTCCGGGGAGGCCGATCGAGGGCGCTCCTGAACGAGGCGACGCCATCCGACATCCTCTCCCTTCCGGCGGGGAAGGCCTGCCGGACCTACCTGTTCGACGAAGACGGAAAGGGGATATCCGCGATCACCGTCGGTGCGATCGGTGATGAGGACTTCATCGTCCTCGTCCCTTGGGAGAACAAGAAGCTGGTGGAGAAGTGGCTGACCGGCCTTGCCGACGGGTACATCATCTTCGATCGGGACGACCTCTTCCGGAAGGTGCAGGGACCGGCGGTCATCGAGGAGATAGCCGCCGATGACCTCCCACCGGAGGCGAGGGGCTGGCTGGACACTACCCCGGAGGCGGAGGTGACGGGCTCCCCGATCGGGGAGGTCCTCGCCGGGCATCCGGAGCGGTTCGCCCTGGAGAAGCCGTACTTCATCGGTCAGGGGCACCTCGAACTGTCGGAAGAAGATCCGAGCCGGACCGACTTCTCCTGGTCGGAGGATGAGGGAGAACCGAAGCGGACCGCGCTTCACCGGATCCATAAGGATCTCGGAGCGAGATTCGCGCCGTTCGCCGGCTGGGAGATGCCGCTCTGGTACGGATCGGCCCTCGCCGAGCACCGGGCAGTACGAAGGGCGACCGGGCTCTTCGACCTCGGCCACATGGGGGTGTTCCAGATCGAAGGGGATGGGGCGGCCGAGTTCCTGAACGTCGTAACTTCGAACTACGCTGGTTGGCTCGAGGACGGTCAATCGCAGTACGCCTACCTCTTCGATCCGGACGGGAACGTCATCGACGATGTGATGGTCTATCGTCGCTCCCGCGATCGCTACCTGATGGTCGTCAACGCCGCAAACGAAGCGAAGGATTGGGAATGGCTGAACGGGGTCAACGACGGCCGCTACCTGATCGATCGGGAGATACCGAAACGGAGGATCGTCCCTCGCGTCAGGATCCGCGATCTGAAGGACGAGCGGGGGGTGATCGACATCGCGCTGCAGGGGCCGTTGAGTCGCGACATCCTGATCGAAGCGATCGGACGGGAGAACGGACCGACGCTCGACTCCCTCGAACGGACCGAGTTCTGCGAGCTGATCGTCTCCGGACATCAGCTGTTGATCGCTCGGACCGGTTACACCGGTGAGCCCCTCGGATACGAGATCTACCTCACCGGGGAGGACGGCCGCTGGCTGTGGGAGCGGCTGATCGAGCTCGGCCGACCGATCGGCCTCCTCCCCTGCGGCCTCGCCGCGCGCGATTCGACCCGGACCGAGGCCGGCCTCCCCCTATACGGGCACGAGCTCGCCGGACCGTACGGGATCGACCCGTTCGAGGCCGGGTTCGCCTCGTACGTCAAGCTGCACAAGCCGTTCTTCATCGGAAGATCGGAGGCCCTGAAGTCCTATCTGAACCGGAACCGGGAGGTCGTCCGGTTCACCGTCGATTCCGAGGCCCGTCCTGTCCGACCGGGGGGAGCGGTCCTCGATAGGAACGGGACCGTCATCGGCCGAGTGACGAGCTCGGTCAGCCTCGGTCCGGTTCAGGTGGGGATGGCCCTCCTGGAGAGGATCGGTCTCGGGGAAGGGGAGGAGATCAACCTCCTAAACGAGGTCAGGGGAGAAGCGGGGAAGCCGACCTCACGATTGGAGAGCGGGGACAGAGTGGCGGTTCCGATCTACGGGCGGATAGCCCCCCGGTTCCCGACCAGGATGCCGATCAGCGACGGAGGGGAATGAGATCCACTCCCTCAGTTCAATCGGCGATCGTCAGGGGCCGGGGGAGCGACGGCGGTCAGCCACTTCAGCTCGGGAGGGAGGAGAGCCTGCAGGGCGAGGGCGTATTCCCTCCACTGATCCCGCTCGCGATAGGCCTCCCGGATCACCTCTTGAAGGAGGGCTAGCTTCACTTCCGGCCTGACGAAGTACAGGTCGGGCCCGTCCAACAGCTCACCGCGAAGTATGTCCGCCGCCTGACGGATCGGGATCCCCTCCCGCTGGCGTAGCTCCTCGAGCCGCCTGAGGATCGCCACCGCTTCTCCGGCAAAGATCAGCCGGTTCCGCTCCCCGCGCCGCAGGTAACCCTCCAACATATCCCCCAGGGCGTTTATGCGCGATCGGACCGCACGTTTAGACAACCCGAGGAAGCGTGCAACGTCGTCCAGCGTGGCCATGGGCCCATTATACGCAAAACCGATCCGACTTCGTGTAACGCAGACCACCTTGGCGGCGACGTGACGGTCCACAGGCCGATGATCGGCAAACCGATCGGGAATGTCGAGTTCGCCGACACTCCGCCTTTCGGCTGGGCCCGGTCCGAGTGGAGAAATTCCGGAGCGCTTGTGCAGATGGTCTCCTCAAGCTATCTTCTCCGCATGCTCGACGAACGGATCCTCGATGAGGTCTCAGCGGTCCTCGCCTCCCAAGGCCGGTTGATCAGGCTGGCGCCCGATCGGATCACGGTCTTCGTCGGCGACACGCATGGGGACCTAGACGCGACCGAACGCGTATTCTCCCGCTACCTCAGCCCGGACAGGACGATCGTCTTCCTGGGGGACGCGGTCGATCGCGGTCCTCACTCGGCCGACAACCTCCGCCTGATCCTCGAGACGAAGCTGAAATATCCCGACTCCGTGTTCCTATTGATGGGGAATCACGAGGCATACGGTATCCTCCCGTTCTCGCCGGCCGACTTCTGGGAGCGGCTCCCCCCTCTCAAGAAAGAGAGGATAGCCAAGACCCTCCTTCAGCTTCCGTTCGCCGCTTGGCACCCCCTCGGCCTCGTCGGGCTCCACGGCGCCCTCCCGAATGTAGGGAGCGTCGCTGAGATCGAGCGTATCGAGCTCGGATCGGAGGAATGGAGGGCGATGACATGGGGGGACTGGACCGATGAGGGGCTTGGCGTAAGCGGAATCTCGCTCCGCCCGACTTACGGTCGCTCCGATTTTGAGGAACGCGCCGATAGGCTCGGGATCAAGGTCCTCGTCCGTTCGCATCAGCCGAGCGCACCGGCTTACATGTTCGACGGTCGGTGCCTAACGGTATTCACCTCATCCGCCTACGGACGGGGGGAGCGCTCGGTCGCCCTCCTTCACCCGGATCGGAGGCTCGGGTCCGGCCGCGACCTCGAACTCGTCGGGATCTGACCCTATTGCCATTCGAAAAGCTAGTCGCTATCCTAAGATGGGAGGTCCGACGATGGATAAGGAGACCCTCCGGCCGCTTCTGCTCGACATCTTGCGGAAGAGCCCACAGACCCATCTCCATGCGATAGAAACCGAGATCCGCCGCCTGAGGGAGGACTACACCCGGGGCGATTCCCTCGCCTTAAGCGAGCTCGTCTGGGAGCTCCTCGTACAGGGGGTCCTCGCGCCGGGGAAGAACTCCCTCAACCTTAACCTACCTTTCGTACATGTGACCGGATACGGTGCCCGCTGCCTCGACGAAGGCTCGATCATCGCCCACGATCCGGAGGGGTACGTACGCCGCCTGATCGAACATACAGAGGGGAAGGCGGACCGGTTCACGGTCGAGACGGCCCGCGAAGCGGCCCTCTGCTTCACAGCCGGACGATACCAAGGGACGGTCGTCATGCTCGGTCGGGCGGCTGAACACATGTTCGACCTCCTCCTCAATTCGATCCTCGAATCGAGAAGGAGGGAGGGGAAGGGGACGAAGAGGCTCGAAGCGGCGGGAAGGGGACCGAAGGCGCGATACGGGGAGATCCGACGCTTCCTATCCAGCGGGGGGGAGCTCGCCGCATCCTTCAAAGAGCTCGAGCCGAGGATTGCAACCCTTGACAGCGTGATCCTCCTCTCCCGGACCGAGACGGGCGAACCGCGCCTCCCGGTGATCGATGGGGAGCGGGCCCGCGGCTACCTCCTCCTCTTCCCCGAGGCCTGCCGATCGGTCCACCGCCTGATCGAGATCCTCGATCGGAAGAGGCCCGCCTGAGGCGGGGGAGAAGAAAGGAGAATTCTTATGTCAGAAGCTGCCATCGCCGTCTTCGTCGCCATCGCCGGAGGGCTATCGATCGGCCTGCAGACCCTCTTCTCCGGTGTCCTCGGGCACAGGGTAGGGATCATGGAGAGC
>QMQL01000015.1 GCA_003650505.1 Candidatus Acetothermia bacterium
CGACTCGATACTGGCCGAGCGCGGATTGAACCCGCTTCTCACCGGAGACCTCGCCGAAGCGGCCCGCCTCGTCGGGGCGGATCTCCTCCTGATCGGGAGCGTGACGAAGGTCGACATACAGGAGACGACGATCAGCCTCGGATTCCTGACGTTCAGCGGGGCGACGGTGACCGTCGACATCTCGATCCGGGCCGTGGACGTGTACACGACCGAGATCGTAGGGGCATCGTCGGTCGAGGCTCAAGCAGAAGGGCAGACCGGTTTCTCCCTCAACATCGGCCAGCTCCTCGGGACCCTCTCCAGCTGGAGGGCGAACGTCTGCACCGGCGGCTTCCTCACCGACAAGGCCAGCTACGTGCAAGGGGAGACCGTCAACCTCGGCTACCACGACCCCTCCCCTCCCAAGACCTATCGGGTGATGGTGAAGGACTCCGTGGGGACGCTGATCTGGGTCTCCCCCTGGGCGGGGAGCACACCGGCGACCCCCTGCGTCACTTTCTCCTGGGATCAGCGGGACACGTTCGGCAATCCGGTCCCCCCGGGGAACTACACGGCCGAGCTCTGGCTCGGGGTCAGCAGCATGGTCGCGACAAGGTCGTTCTCAGTGATGGCCGGGACCCCTCCCGCTTGGGTGAGCGAGATCACTGTGGGGACGGAGCAGTTCATGGGAACGATCGTCGGACAGGCGGTCGACAAGGCCCTCAACGACCTCCTCTCCGAGATCGAAGGGATCATCGCTCGGGTAGAGGCGCAGGTCCTGGCAGAGCGGAGCGAGGCGGCCGGGTCGCAACCTTCCGCAAAGCTCAAGGGGAGGGTGGTCGACGTCTGGGCCGACGGGACGATCGTGATCGACATCGGAAGGAGCGATGGAGTGGGGCAGTACGAGATCTTCGAGGTCTACGCCGCGGCTGAGATCCGCGATCCATCGACCGGGGAGCTGATCGAGGTGATCCCAGCGACCGATGCGCCGAAGGGGGAGATGATCGTCACCCGCGTCGAGGAGCGGGTCTCGCTAGGGAATGCTATCGGAGCGAACTTCCCGGTTTCGATAGGGGATCTCGTCGTGAGGAAGGAGTGAATCTGGTGGGTGGTAGAGGACTCGAACCTCTGGCCTCATGCACGTCAAGCATGCGCTCTCCCAGCTGAGCTAACCACCCCTCTGAGGCGGCGAGCGGATTCGAACCGCTGAATCAGGGATTTGCAGTCCCTTGCCTTACCACTTGGCTACGCCGCCGGCTCAATCGATTATAAGACGGCTAGGAAACAGCGTCAATTCCTGACCTTGACCAGTTGCGATTGACTAGGCCTCTTCTCCCTCGGAGCCGCCCGCGGCCCCCTTCACCCTCTCGATCGCCTCGTCGATCGTCCCGATCATGTAGAACGCCTGCTCGGGGATCTCGTCGAGCTCCCCGTCGACGATCATCGCGAACCCCTTGATCGTGTCCTCGAGCTTGACGTAGGCCCCGGGCCTTCCGGTGAAGTGCTCGGCGACGTACATCGGCTGGCTCATGAACCGCTGCACCTTCCTCGCCCGGCGGACGATCAGCTGATCCTCCTCGGAGAGCTCGTCCACCCCCATGATGGCGATGATGTCGCGGAGGTCTTCGTAGCGCTGGAGGACCTGTAGGGTCTTCTGCGCGACGCGGTAGTGCTCGGGGGATATAACGTTCGGATCGAGCATCGTCGAGTTCGACTGGAGGGGATCGACCGCCGGGTAGATCCCCTTCTCCACGATCTCGCGCGACAGGGTTATCGCCGCATCGAGGTGGGAGAAGACGGTCGCTGGAGCAGGGTCGGTCAGGTCGTCGGCCGGGACGTAGATCGCCTGGACCGAGGTGATCGACCCCTTCTTCGTCGAGGTGATCCGCTCCTGGAGCTCCCCCATCTCGGTGGCGAGGGTCGGCTGGTAGCCGACCTCGGACGGCATCCGGCCGAGGAGGGCCGATACCTCGCTCCCTGCCTGGGCGAATCGGAAGATGTTGTCGATGAACAGGAGGACGTCCTTCCCCTCCTCGTCGCGGAAGTACTCGGCGAGGGTGATCCCGGTCAGCCCGACGCGGAACCGGGCCCCGGGCGGCTCGTTCATCTGGCCGTAGACGAGGGCGGTGTTCTTCAGGACGTCGGCCTCCTTCAGCTTCAGGTAGAGGTCGTTCCCCTCGCGCGTCCGCTCCCCGACCCCGGCGAAGACGGAGTATCCCTGGTGCTCGTAGGCGATCGAGCGGATCAGCTCCATGACGAGGACGGTCTTCCCGACCCCGGCCCCGCCGAACAGCCCGATCTTACCGCCCTTCGGGAACGGGGCGATCAAATCGATCGACTTTATTCCGGTCTCGAACACCTCGGTCTCGGTATCCTGATCGAGGAGGGTGGGCGCCCTACGATGGATCGAGTAGCGCTTCTTCGTCTCGGGCGGGGGGAGTTCGTCGATCGGATCGCCGAAGACGTTCAACAGCCGGCCGAGGGTCTCCGGCCCGACCGGGACGGTGATCGGCCCGCCGGTGGCGATCACCTCGCACCCCCGGGCGAGCCCGTCGGTCGAATCCATGGCGATCGCCCGGACGACGTCGTCGCCGAGGTGCTGCGCCACCTCGAGGACGAGGTCCCCCTCCTCCCGCTCTATCCTGAGCGCGTCGTTCACGCGGGGGAGCTTCCCCTTCTCGAACCGGGCGTCGATCACCGGCCCCTTGATCTCGACTATCGTCCCTACGCTCAGCTTCTCGGCCATAGGCATCTCTCCTTGACGAAGATTATCCCCCGCGGAGCGCCTCCGCCCCTCCGATGATGTCGGCGATCTCGCGGGTGATCGCCTGCTGCCGCGCCTTGTTGTAGGCGCGCGTCAGCCCCTTCAGCAGTTCTTCGGCGTTGTCGGTCGCGCTCTTCATCGCCTGCCGGCGGATCGCATCCTCGCTCGCCTTCGTCTCCAGGATCGCCGCATACACCTTCGCCCGCAGGTAGAACGGGATCGCCGCAGCGAGGAGCGCCGGAAGATCCGGTTCGATCAGGATGTCGCTCGTCCGCGGCTCGAGCCCGACCGGGAGGAGGTCCTCGACCACCAGCCTCTGCGAGAGATCGGAGACGAACCTCATGTAGACGAGGACGAGCCTTCCGTATTCACCATCGAGGTAAAGCTCGATCGCATCCTCAGCGATCGCGGAGGCCGCGTCCCAGCTCGGTGTGTCGTAGAGGTAGCTGTAGCTTCTAAGCGGCTCGATCCCCTGCCGGACGAAGAACGCCCGCGATTTCTCCCCTCCGGCGAGGAGCTTTCCCCCTCCGGAGATCAGCTCGGCGGCGCGGCGGTTCAGGTCGGCCTTGTAGCGGCCGCACAGACCGCGATCGGCGTTCAGAACGAGGACCCCGACCTCGTTCGAACCGTTTCCGACCGTAAGCGGATCCCGCTCCATCTCAGGGCCGACCTGGCCGAGGAGATCGGCGATGAACTCCTCGAGCGAGGAGATGAACGGCCGGCTCTGCTTGAGGCGCCGTTTCATCCGCATCACCTTGGTCATGGCGATCGTGTGCATCGCCTTCGTGATCTGGGCGATGTTCTCGATGTTCCCGATCCGGGATTTGATCGCGCGGATCCTTCCAGCCACTTACCCTCCGAACCCTTCCTTGAACCGGGCGACCGCCGCTTCGAGCCGGTCCCGGATCGAATCTGTCAGCTCCTTCTCGCTTTTGATCTCCTTGAGGAGGTCCGGCTCCTCGGACCTGAGGTAACGGAGCCACTCCTCCTCGAACCTCCTTACGCTTCCGACCTCGATGTCGGAGAGATGATCGTTGACCGCTACGTACAGGGAGGCGATCTGCTCCTCGACCGGCATCGGCCTGTACTGGTCCTGCTTCAATACCTCCATCAGCCGGTCACCGCGGGCGAGGAGGGCCTTTGACTCCTCGTCGAGGTCGGAGGAGAACTCGGCGAACGCCTCCAGCTCCCGATACTGGGAGAGCTCGAGGCGGAGCTCACCGGCGACCTGCGACATCGCCTTTATCTGGGCGTCGCCTCCGACGCGGGAGACCGAGTTCCCGACGTTTATCGCCGGCCGGAACCCCTGGTTGAACAGGGAGGTCTCCAGGTAGATCTGCCCGTCTGTGATCGATATCACGTTCGTCGGGATGTAGGCAGTGATATCCCCGTCCTTCGTCTCGATGATCGGGAACGCGGTGAGCGAGCCTCCCCCGTGGTTGTCGGAGAGGCGGACGGCGCGTTCAAGGAGGCGGGAGTGGGTGTAGAAGATGTCACCCGGATAGGCCTCACGGCCGGGTGGCCGGCGGAGGAGGAGGGACATCTCGCGGTAGGCGACGGCGTGCTTGGAGAGGTCATCGTAGACGATGAACGCGTCCTTCCCGGAGTAGGTGAAGTACTCGGCCATCGCGCAGCCGGAGTAGGGTGCGAGGTACTGCATCGGGGTCGGGGAATCGGCGTCTGCCACCACGACGATCGTATAGTCGAGGGCGCCGTGCTCCTCGAGGGTCTTCACCACGCGGGCGACGGTCGAGGTCTTCTGTCCGATCGCGACGTAGACGCAGAAGACATCTTCCCCCTTCTGATTGATGATCGCGTCGATCGCGATCGCCGTCTTCCCGGTCCGGCGATCGCCGATGATCAGCTCGCGCTGGCCGCGGCCGATCGGGGTCATCGCATCGATCGACTTAAGTCCGGTCTGAAGCGGGGTGTTCACCGGTTGGCGCTCGATCACGCCCGGGGCCTTGATCTCCGCCTTCCGCTTCTTCTTTGTCTCAATCGGCCCCTTACCATCGACCGGACGGCCGAGCGGATCGACGACCCGGCCGAGGAGCTCCTCCCCGACCGGGGTCTCGAGGACGCGGCCGGTCCGGCGGACCTCGTCACCCTCCTGGATCCGCTCGCTCTCCCCGAACAGGGCGACCCCGACGCTCTCCTCCTCCAGGTTGAGGACGAGGCCGTAGACGTCCTCCGGGAACGCGATGATCTCCGAGGAGACCGCCCGTTCGAGGCCGTAGACGCGGGCGATCCCATCCCCCACCTCGACCACGACCCCGACCTCCTCCATCTCGAGGTCGTAGCGGAACCCCTTGATCTGCTCCTTCAGTATCGCCGTAATCTCGTCTTTCCGGGTCGTTGCCAATTTCCCTCCCTAACGGGCGAGCGATCCGCGGAGCGCATCGAGCCTCGCCCGGAGCGTCCCATCGATGACCTTCCCCTCGACATCGAGCCTAACCCCGGCGATCAGGCTCTCGTCGCTCACCTCCTCGATCCTGACCGGGCCGCGGAGGGCCTCGGCGAGCCTCTCCTTCAGCCGGACCTTCTCCTCCTCCGTGAGCGGACTTGCCGCGATCACACGGACCCGCGTGATCCCCTCCGCTTCGGCCCGGACGGCGAGGAACCGATCGTAGATCATGTCGAGGTATGCCTCACGCCCGTTCCGGACGAGGAGACGGATCATGTTCCTCACGTACTCCGACGATTCGGGGAACGCCTCCTCCAACAGGGAGACCTTCTCCTCTCGGGGGATGAGAGGATGGGTGAAGAAGCGGTCAAAATCAGGGATCGTCCTCACGGCATCGACGATCGCGGAAAGCTCGGCCTCTATCGCGTCCGTGATCCCTTCCTCCTGCGCCACCGCGTAGAGGGCGGCGGCGTAGCGCTCGGCGATCTCCCTCGATCTCATGGGCCGACCCTCAGGGCATCATCGCCGATCTCGGATAGGAGCTGATCGAGGAGGCGGCGATGGTCCTCGATCTTGATCTCCCGGTCGAGGACACGCTCGGCGGCGAGGATCGCGATGTCAGCGTAGGCCTCCTTCAGCTCGTCGATCATCCGGTCGCGCTCCTGCTCCATCCGGATCCGCGCTTCCCTCACGATCCTATCCGCCTCCGATTTTGCCTTCTCCTTCGCCTCTCCGACCATCTCGGCCGAGCGGATCCGGGCCTCGTCGACGATCTTCGTCGAGCGAGCCCTCGCCGCGGCGAGCTCCTCCTCCCTTTTCGCAACCAGCTCCCCGGCCCGCTTCTCGCTCTCCAAGGCGGAGTTCATCCGGCCGGCGATCAGCTCCCTCCGCCGATCGAGGTATTCGAGGGCCGGCTTGAACAGGAGCCTCTTCAAAAGATAGAGGAGGATCGCAAAGTTGATCAGGTTGAAGACGAGCGTCCAGTTGATGCTCTTTACGATCTTCCCCCACTCGAGCGACACGGATCCCCCTTAAACGACGAACAGCAGAACGATCGCTATCAGAAGCGAGTAGATGCCAGTTGATTCAGTGATCGCCTGACCGAGGACCATCGTCCGCAGGAGCGCACCCTGCATCTCCGGCTGGCGCGCCATCCCGTCGAGAGCGTGTGCGGCGGCGATCCCCTCTCCGATCGCCGGTCCGATCGCCCCTATACCCATGCAGATCCCGGCGGCGATGTACTTCGCAGCCGTAGCGATGTCAGCACCGGAAATCCCACTTGCCACACTCTGCGCTTCTTGCAACATAGCTCCTCCCTTTAGCTTTCCACTGCAACGTTTATGTAGGCCACCGCGAGGATGGCGAATACGAACGCCTGAATCGCACCGAAGAAGAGGCCGAATACCAGGTTCAAGATCGGAGGGACGATGATCGGGGCGAACTTCACAAAGACGACGGTCACAAGGATCCCACCGGCGGAGATGTTCCCGAACAGACGGAACGAGTGGGAGAGTGGCTTCGCCACCTCCCCGACCAGGTTCATAGGGAGCATGAACGGATACGGCTCGATGAATCCCCGTAGGTAACGCTTGATCCCCTTCCTTCGCACCGCCAGGGTATGGGAGAGGAAAAGGACAAGGAGGGCGAGCCCCAACGTCACGTTGAGGTCGCGCGTCGGCGAATCAAGGTAGGGGACCACACCGAGCCAGTTCGAGACGAGGACGTAGAGGAACAGGGTCGATACGAACGGGAACATCTTCCTCGCCAGATCCTCCGAGGAGAAGTTCGCCGAGAGCTGACTGTGAAGGAGGTCGATCAACGCATCGAGGGTCGCCTGGACCCGATTCGGCTTCTCCTCCACCGGCTGCCTCAGCCCCCTGCGGAGAAGAACGGCCACGACGACGATCAACGCCATCACGATCCACGACATCAGGATCGTCATCCAGTCGACGCGGATCTCGGCCCCGAGGACCGGGATGACGAGGATCGGCTTCTCCCCGAGGTGCGCGAGCAACCCGGCGAGTTGCGAGAAAATCTCGTGCATCAGATCTCCCCCTTCGGTAGGCGCCCTTGAAAATGTAAGTTTACTTGCGAAAGGAAGAGTCCTCCACATCCCCCAAGGAGGGCGCCGCGGCCGAGGAACAGGAAGACGGCGCTCAGGACGACACCGAGGAAGAGGAGACGGCCGCCGCTGGCGGCAGCGGCGAGGAACCTCGGCCCTCCCGAATCGGCCCGCTCGAGGAGCCCCCGCGCCGTCTCGTAGAGGAAGAAGAGGTTCACCGCATACAGGCCGAATCCGATCCCGACCCCGGCCGCTGCGAGGGGAAGGCCGAGGCCGACCAGGATCCCGGCCGTCCCCGCACAGAGGGAAAACCCGCTCCCGATTCTTAAGAGCTTAAACGGCGCGGGAAGAAAGACGCGGGGCATGTCGCTGCCAGAGGCGTTCGATCGGCTAAATCGTCTGGATCTGACGCCCCTTCTCCTCCACCAGCTTGTCCACCCTCTCCGAGTACTCGCGGATCGCCTCGTCGTTCTTCTCCCGATAGCGATGGTATTCGTCCTCGGAGATCTCCTTGTCCTTCTTCATCCGGTCGAGCTTCTCGTTCGCCTCCCGCCGGATGTTCCGGAGCGCCACCTTCGCCTCCTCGCCGCGCGCCTTGATCACCTTGGTCAGCTCCGCCCTCCTCTCCTCAGAGAGTTTCGGGACCTTGACGCGGATGACGTGCCCGTCGCTCGCCGGGTTGAGACCGAGGTCGGCGGCGAGGATCGCCTTCTCGAACGTCTCCATCTGCGACTTGTCGTACGGCTGCACGACGAGGAGGTTCACCTCGGGCGCGGCGATCGTCGCCAGCTGCTTGAGCGGGGTCTTCGTCCCGTAGTAGTCGACCTGGACGTCCTCGATCATCGCCGGATTGGCACGCCCGGTCTGGACCTTGGCTAGGTTCGACTTCAGCACCTCGATCGTCCGCTTCATGTGTCCCAACATCTCCCGTCGTACCTTCTCTGGCATATCGGACACCTCGCTCGCGGATTGTAGTCGCAGACCGAATTTACGTCAATCTTTCATCCTGCCCTTGACGCTTAGCCGAGAAACATCGTATACTTCTTTGTGCCGGCAGCGATGCCGGTTTCCTTTTTCTCAGCGCCCTTTCTTCAGGATCCTCGTCTTACCGAGCACGCCGAGGAGGGCTGGGATCACCGTCAGGGCGGATATCGCGCTGATCAGCATCGTCGCCGATATCAGCGTCCCGAAGCTTCTCATCCCATGAAAGGCGGAGAGGAGGAGGACGCTGAACCCGAGGGCGAGGGAGAGGGCGTTGTAGACGATCGCCCTCCCGGCCGAGCCGGCCGACGCCACGACCGCCTCATCGACCGACCGACCGGCGTCCAGCCCCTCGCGGAACCTCGAGATGTAGTGGATCCCGTAGTCAATCCCGATCCCGATCGTTATCGATGAGACCATCAACGTTGCGATGTCTAGCGGGGTCCCGGAATAGGCCATTATCCCGAAGTTGATCGCGATCGTGAACAGGAGGGGGACGAGGCTGATCAAGCCGTAGATGATCGAGCCCATCAGGAGGATGACGATCAGCCCGGCCGCGCCGATCGAGGTGAGCAGGCTCCTTATCTGGCTTTTGGCGATCGAAGCGAGCATCCGCACCTGGATCCTGGTCGCCCCGACCATCTCCGCCCGGCCGTAGGATGAGAAGTGCTCGTTCAGGTAAGCGGTAAGATCGTTCACAAAGGAAGCCTGCGTGCTACTCTGTTTTATCCCGTGAAATACGAGGACCTCCCCGGCCGAGAAATCGGCGAGGGCGAGGCCATCGAGATCCCCTCCCTGGAAGGTGAATAGGAGGAGGAGCTGAGCGACGAACCGCGGGTCGTCCGGGATCGTATAGTACGCCGGATCGTCGGCATGGAACCGCTGATTCATCTCCCGGACGATGTCGGCGATCGACTCCGTCCGAGCGACACCTTCCTCCTCGAGGTGATCCTGCAACGCGATGATCTCGCGGAGGAGGGCGGGATCCTTCAGGCCGTCGCGGCGGGAGGTGTCGATCTCGATTATCGCCTGCTCACCGCCGGAGAACCGCTCCTCGAGGATGTCGAGCCCGGCGACCGCCGGGTGCCCCTCGCCGATGTACGCCCGCTGGGTCGTCTCGATCCTTATCCGCGAGAACCCGGCACCGAACACGACACCGACGACGATTCCGACCACAAGAACGATCCTCCCGTGGCGGATGATCCCCTTCTCCATCCCAGTCAAAATGACGGTCAGCCCGCCACGCCGCTTCCGCCCGGTCGCCGGTTTAGGGACCGGGACGAGGGAGAGGATGGATGGGATGAGGAACAACGACAGGAGCATCGCCACGAGGATCCCGACCGAAGTGAACAGGCCGAAGGTCCGTTGCGGGACGAAGTAAGAGTTGAGGAGGGAGAGGAACCCGGCCGCCGTCGTCAGCGAGGTCATGACGACCGGTCCTTGCATCGCCGTCATCGTTGCGAGGATCGCCTCCCGCTTCGGGGTCCCGGCCGCTATCTCCTCGTTGTAGCGGTTGAGGACGTGAATCCCATCGGCTATCCCGATCGCCATCAGAATGACCGGAAGGATGAACGAGACGACGGTTATCGGAACCCCAAAGATGCTCATCAACCCGAGGGCGACGACCACCGTCATCCCGACGACCGCAAGCGGGATGACAACCCCCCATCTCCAGCGGAAGCCGGCATACAATACGGCGACGATCAACAGGATGACGAGGGGGAGGAAGATCTTAAGGTCCCTTCGCATCGATCGTCCGAGGCTGAGATTGATGTAAGGGATCCCGGTGACGAAGATCCTCGCCCCGTCCCCCTTGAATTCATCGGCGACCGTCTCCACCGCCTCGGCGAACGGGATCATATCGACCCCTCGATTCGCGCGGAGGTAGAACGCAGCCGCTTTACCATCGGCAGAGACGACGAATCCCCTCGCCCGCCGATCGTCCATGATGATCCCGCGATAGGCGGCGATCCCCTCCGGGCTCGTCGGGACCTTCCCACCGGGAGCGGCAGGACCGACCCTGATCGTATCGGCCGACCCCCGGATGATCTGAAAGTTGAGCGGGCCGATGACATCGCTCACAATGCTCAACCGATCGAACTTATCCCCCATCCCCTCAATGAGCTCGAGCGTCGCCGGGTTGAAAATCCCATCATCCGTGTCGACGACGACCATCATCATCAGCTGCGATCCGTAACGGTCCTTCGCCCTCTCCGCGGCGGCGACCGCGGGATCGTCCTGATTCAGGTAGTTCGTGAAATCGACTTCGACCCCGAGCTGCGGGATGAACCCCGCAAAAACGGCGGTGATCAAGGTGACCGCGATGATCGTCAAGATCGGGTGTGAGACCACCAGACGGAATCCGGGCTCAAGGCTCAGCCGGAGTGGATTAATCCGCCTCATCGCCCGCCCCGGCCTTCAGGCCCTGCCAGATCAGGCTCGCGAGTTCTTCCGGCGCCGCCTTCAGGATCTCCTCGGCCCTCTCCTTCTCGTAGACGATCCCGCAGGCGCTCATCGTCTGGATCAGGTCGTACAGCCCCTGCGCGACGACGGTCGGATCGCACGGCCGGATCCAACCGTCCTCGATCCCGCGGGAGATGATCTGGCCGATCCTCTCCACCATCCTCCGCTGGAGGACGATCAACCGATCGCTCAGCTTCCCACCGCGGTTGAACCGCTCACGGAGGAGGAGCTGGGCGAGCTCCGGTCGAATCCTGACAAACGAAAAGTGCTCCTCGAGGAGGCGCTGGAGCGTCTCGCGGATCGGGGCCGATCTTCGCTGAAGCTCCTCCAGGAATGAAAGCCTAGCCTCGAAC
>QMQL01000016.1 GCA_003650505.1 Candidatus Acetothermia bacterium
CTCGACCCGTGCCTTGGGGAGCTGGTCGGGTTCGATCAGATTCAGTACGCGGTCTCCCTCTGGCTGTCGGGAGAAGCGGTTCCGCACACCGATAATAAATCGATCGATCTTGCGACGATTCAGGATCTGATCGCCTATTGGTTGACCGGAAGCTCGGTTCACGATCCGCTCCCTTAGGGGGCGGATCGTCCGGCTTCTCAAGGTGAGAAAGGAGGGGGAATGAGAAAGAGGCTGCTCTCAGTCGGCTTCCCGATTATGTTGTTGATTGCGTTTTCCTTTGCGTCGTTTGCGTGGGAGGCCGACTTCGGGGTTTCGACCTACAACCCCGCCGTTGCGGAGGCGGTGACGTTCGCGGTCTGCGAGCCGTGCCTCGACGGCGGGAGCTTCAGCTACGGCTGGGACTTCGATGGAGACGGGACGGACGATGAGCAGACCGATCAAGGGTTGATCGATCATTCGTTCCCCGAGGCCGGATTCTACCGGGTCACCCTCACCCTGACCGACGGGGCGGGGAGGACGAAAACCCATACGGAAGGGATATACGTCGGGAGCATTCCGGCGTTCGCCAGGCGGGATGTTGTGGTAGATAGCGACGGGAGCCTGTTCGTGCTCATCACCGTTTCGATCTCGGAGGGGTCGCGGGCACTCGGGTTCCAGGAGTCGATCCCGCACGGATTCAGCCTGGAGATCCTCGATTCAGGCGGCGCGATCACCAACATCAACGCCCAGGTTCGTGAGCTCGAAGTCCTGTGGGGGAGCGAGTTCGAAACGGGAGGGGAGCTCACCTTTTCCTACCGGCTTCATCCGAGCTCACCCGGCATGAGCGGGCCGGAATTCTCCGGTATGTTCAGCGGTTACATTGACACGGAGGAGGGTCAGCAGCGGTTCAAGGCCGAGATATGCGGCGAGCTCTCCCTCTAGCGTAACGGCTCGAAAGGGCGGTCTGGGGAGTGACGGCGGGCGGGTTATCCGCCCGCTTTCCGTTCGCTCCGGAGGAGGCGGAAGGCGACGAACAGCCGCGTCGGTCATCCGCTCGTACTTGCTATGATCGGCTCCTCGCCTCCACATCAGGATGAGGATCCCCTTATCGCGAGTAACCTCCTTCTCCCTCTCATCGTCGTTCATTCAGCCTCAACCCGAGCTCGCCGAGCTGTGCGTCGGACACCGGCATCGGCGCGTCGGTCAGCGGGCAGGAGCCGGTCGTCGTCTTGGGGAACGCGATCACGTCGCGGAGGGAGCGTTCGTTCGCCATCATCATCACCAGCCGGTCCATCCCGAGGGCGAATCCGCCGTGGGGAGGGGCCCCGTACTCGAGGGCGCGGAGGAAGAAGCCGAACCGCTCCTGTGCCTCCTCCTCCCCGATCCGGAGGAGGCGGAAGATCCGCTCCTGCAGATCCCTGGAGTGGATCCTGATGCTCCCGCTCCCGAGCTCCGTCCCGTTCAGCACGAGGTCGTAGGCATTCGACAGGGCGGAGAGAGGCCGCTCCTCCAGGGTGGGGATGTCCTCCGGCCGCGGGGAGGTGAACGGGTGATGCGCGCTCGTCAGGTTCCCATCCTCGTCGAGCTCGAACAGGGGGAAATCGGTGACCCAGAGGAAGCCAAAGCCGTCGTCAATCGGCTTCTTTTCCCTTCCTATGGCGAGCCTGAGCTCGCCGAGCGGCCGCTCGATCCCTTGACCGGCGAGGAGCAGGATAAGATCCCCGGCCCGGGCGGAGAACGCCTCCCTGATCGAGGCGAGCTCCCCCTCGCTCAGGAACTTGGCGATCGGCGATGAGACCTCTTCCTCCACCTTCAGCCAGATCATCCCCTTCGCTCCGGCGGAGACGGCGATCTCCTGTAGGCGGTCGATCTTCGAGCGGGGATACGAGGAGCAGCCTGCCGCGAGGATCCCGGCTACCTTCCCGCCATTTCCGATCGCCTCCCGGAAGACGCGAAATTCGGAGTTCGCTACGACCTCTGAGATATCACAAATTTCCATTCCGAAGCGGAGATCCGGCTTGTCGGTACCGTAGCGGGAGATCGCCTCGGTGTAGGTCACCCTCGGGAACGGCCGGTCGAGTTCGACCCCGAGCGTCTCGCGGAATACGTGTGCCATCGCCCCCTCGAGGATCACGAGGACGTCCTCTTTATCGTTCGGGAAGGAGATCTCGAGGTCGAGCTGGGTGAACTCCGGTTGGCGGTCGGAGCGGAGGTCCTCGTCGCGGAAGCACTTGACGATCTGAAAATAGCGGTCGATCCCCCCGATCATGAACAGCTGCTTGAACAGCTGCGGCGACTGGGGGAGGGCATAGAACGATCCCGGTGTGAGCCTGCTCGGTACGAGGAAGTCGCGCGCCCCCTCCGGAGTGGATTTGGTGAGGAACGGGGTCTCGATCTCGAGGAACCCGTTGTCGGAGAAGAAATCGCGCGTGCTCTTGAATACGCGGTGGCGAAGCTCGAGGCTCCGCTGGAGCCGCTCGCGCCTGAGGTCGACGTAGCGGAACCTGAGCCTCGTCTCCTCGGTCGCGTCCGACCCGTCCCCCTCGACCAGGAACGGCGGGGTCTTGGAGCGGTTGAGAACGGTCAGGGCGTTTACGTGGACTTCGATCGCGCCGGTCTTCATCCCCGGATTGACGTTCCCCTCGCTCCTCCTTGCGACCGTTCCGGTCACTGCTATGACATCCTCCCGATTCAGGGTGTGGACCTCCCTTTCCCCTTTGGAGAAGACGAGCTGGGCGATCCCGGTCCGATCACGGAGGTCGACGAACGTCAGCGTCCCGAAGTCGCGGCGACGGTTGACCCATCCGGCCAGCTTCACCTCCCGGCCGACGTCGGCCGGGCTCAACTCACCACAGTAGTCTGTGCGCATGATATCCGCCTTCCTGGTTATCCGGGATCTTACCGAATTATAGGACGTCGCTTCCCGCTTGCAATCGCTCGGGCTACGCGTCGGTGAGCCTTCCCTTGAAGAACTTCCGGCCGAGGAGCCTGTGCCAGTCGGTGAAGTCACCCGTCTCCGAGTCCCGTTCGATGTGGAGCCGAATCATGTTCAGCTTCGCCGACAGGTTGTCGAAGTGGTAGACGCAGATCGCCTCAGGCGTCTTCGGGAGGATGGCCGAACCGAACTCGAGCTCCCCGTGATGGGAGACGATGATGTGCTCGAGGAGCTCGGGGAGCTTCTCGTCCGGCCAATCGACCTTTCGCGCGGCCTCGCGGACCATGTCGCGGCCGAGGAGGAGATGACCGATAAGCTGGCCGGAGAAGGTGTGGTGCGGGGCGATCGGGTTGTCGAACTCCCTTATCTTCCCGATGTCGTGGAGGATCGCCCCGGCGACGGCGAGACCGAGGTCGATCTCGGGGAAGTCCTCGGCGAACCGCTTGACCCCGCGGGCGACCTCGAGGGTGTGTTCGAGGAGGCCTCCGACGTAGGCATGGTGGTACTCGATCGCAGCCGGGTACTCCTTGAACGCCCCCTCGTTCTCTTCGAGGATCGATCCGGTCAGCCTGCGGAGCGGCTCCGGCTCGATCGATGCGACGAGGCCCTGAACCGCTTTCCACATCTCATCGATGTCGTGGCTGCTCGCCGGGACGAGGAGGGCGGGATCGAACCCGGGGAGCTTTCCGGAGTCGCGCTCGTAGGCCTCCAGCCGGCGGATCGATTCGACGATCAGCTGGAGGGAGTTCCGATACGTCTCTGCTCGCCCCTGGACGAAGACGAACTCCCCCTCCTCGAACTCGGAGGCGTACCGCTCGGTCGCCTCCGACCACGCCCGCGCCGGGAGGGTACCCGTCCGGTCGGCGAGGAGGATCTCAAGATATGGATCCCCGGTCCGCGTCGAGCGTTTTGTCTTCTGCTTGACGAGGAAGCACTGGGCGATCCTCAATCCCTCGCGGATGTCAGAGATCGGTATATGCCGGAGTGGATAAGGGACGTCCCCCCGAACCCGCTCGGAGAAACGCTCTTGCGCCATCCTGTCCTTTCCGGCGGCGTTCCGCAACCGCCTCGCCCCCCGCCTCTAGTTTTCGCAGATCGGTGCGGGAGGGGCCGGTGCGCGGGGATGCGTCATGAGCGGCCGGTTGTCGCGGTCCCCCTCGCTGGTGATCTGATAAGGCGAATCCCAGATTCCATCCCCATCGGCATCGATCGCTTCGTAATCGCTCCAATAGTTCCCGACCGACCCGTCGTCCCACATGTTCGGGCTGTCGCTGTGGGCGTTGTGGTAGTTGTCGAGGAACGCGTTGTCGACGATCCTGTTCTCCTCAGAACCGAGGTTCAGGTAGGCGCCCATATGGGATTCCGCGATCAGGTTGTCGGTGATCTCGTTTCCGTCCGATGCGTCGAGCCAGATCGCTGTGTCGTTCCGGCCGAAGGTGTTCCCGAGTATCTGGTTGTCGTGGGCGAAGTAAAGGTGGATCCCATCCACGTTCTCCTCGAACGTGCAACCGCTGATCCGGTTGAGCGAGGAGAAGCTGAGGACGACGCCGATCCAGTTCGCCTCGAACGCGCAGTCCTCGATCGTACCGTTCTTGACGTAGCTCAGGTAGATCCCGGCCTTCGCAGCCCCGCTGATCTCGACGTTCCGGATTATGAACGCCCTCGTTGTCCCGTGGATCCTTATCCCGTAGTCATCGAGGCCGGCGTCGATCCTCCAGTTCTCGATGATGTAGGGATCTTCGGTCGTGCCCTGGCCGGAGCAGACGCCGTTCTCCGGCGTGAACTCGTAGTCGTTGGTGATGACGATCGCCCGGTGGGCCACCGGCTCCGCAGCGACGGTGACCAGACCGATCAGGGCGAGCGAAATGACGGTGCAACTGAGGATCGCACCCCTCTTCATGGCTCATCACTCCTTTACCGATCAAGATGAATCCGGTCTATCATAACAGCTCCAAGAGCGGTTGTGAAGCCAACTGTGCCCGGAGAAACGGACTTTTCTCTCATCCCGGTCAGTATCGCCTGGGTCGAAACATGCGGAAGATCCCGAGCGGCACCCCCTTCCTCCTCAGCGGGATGACGAGGATCGCGCCGGCGATGAATCCGCCGATGTGGGCGAACCAGGCGACCCCGCCCTCTGTCCCGAGCGAGCCGGCCCCGCTTATCACCTGGAGGATGAACCAGAACCCGAGGAGGAAGACGGCCGGGACCGCTATCAGGCGGATGAAGAAGAAGATCGGGATCAAGGTGAGGACGCGGGCCTGCGGGAAGAGCATGAAGTAGCCGGCGAGGACCCCGGCGATCGCCCCGGAGGCGCCGATCACCGGGACCGTGCTCGTCGGCGCGATCGCGATCTGCGTGGCGGAAGCGGCGAGGCCGCAGGCAAGATAAAAGAAGAGGAACCGGCCCGGCCCCATCGCATCCTCAACGTTGTCCCCGAAGATCCAGAGGTAGAGCATGTTCCCAAGGATGTGCATCAGCCCGCCGTGGAGGAAGAGGGAGGTGAAAAGGGTCAGCCAGATCGGGATCGGGATCGCCGGCGGAAGGTCGCTCCCGCTTAAGAGCTCGCCCGGGATCAGGGCGTAGCGGGAGATGAAAAGCTCATCCTGGGCTATCGGGAACCTGGTCGTAACTGTCCCGAACAGCGGTGGGGGGAGCTCGATCCGGCGGGGGGCGAAGCTCGGCGGCGGTTCGAGCCCGCTCTCCTCCCATGCCGTTTGCACCCAGCGCCAGTCACCGAGGAGGGGCGGGCGGGTTCCGATGTACCCCTGGTAGAGGAAGACGAGGAGGTTGATCGCGATCAGCGCGATCGTCACGGCCGGGAACCGACGGCTCGGAAGGATATCGCGGATCGGGATCATGCACCGATGGTAGCCGGGAGGGTTCTGGCCGACAAACGATTGATCGAGCCCCCATAAGGGCTAAACTATCCGGGTTGAAGGGAGGAGAAGATGGATCTACTTAAGCGGTTGAGCGAAGCGGCCAGTGTCCCCGGGCACGAGGGCAAGATCAGGGGGATCATCGAGGAGGAGCTCGAAGGGATCGTCGATGAGTTCAAGGTCGATCCCTTGGGTAACCTGATCGCCCACAAGGAGGGGTCCGGTCCGGCGGTGTTGATCGCCGCCCACATGGACGAGATCGGGTTCATCGTCAAGCACGTCGAGGAGGAGACAGGGTTCATCCGGATCCACCCCCTCGGCGGGTTCGACGTCAAGACCCTGATCGCCCAGCGGGTGATAGTGCACACGGAGGGTGGCGATCTGATCGGCGCGATCGGCTCGAAGCCGATCCACATCATGACCGAGGAGGAGCGGAAGAAGCTCCCCGAGCTGAAGGACCTGTTCGTCGACCTCGGCCTCCCGGCGGAAGAGGTGAAGAAGCGCGTGACGGTCGGGGATCCGATCACCCTCCGCCAGGACTTCGTCGAGCTCGAGGATGTGGTGTCGGGGAAGGCGCTCGATGATCGGGCCGGGGTCTACATCGGGATCGAGGCGATCAAGCGGGCGAAGAAGTTCGGCTGCGACCTCTACTTCGCCGGGACGACCCAGGAGGAGGTCGGGCTCCGCGGGGCGCGGGTCGCCGGGTTCTCGGTCCATCCGGTGATCGGGATCGCCCTCGATACGACCCTGGCGGTCGACGTTCCCGGCGCCCAGCCCGGTGAGAGGATAACTGCCCTCGGCAAAGGGGTGGCGATCAAGCTGACCGACTCGGCATCGATCTCCCATCCCGGGCTGGTGAAGGAGATGAGAAGGATCGCAGAGGAGCGGAAGATCCCGTATCAGATGGAGATCCTCCCCCGGGGAGGGACCGACGCTGGCGCGATCCAGCTCGCCCGGGAAGGGGTGGCGGCGGTCACCCTCTCCCTTCCGACCCGCTACGTCCACTCGGTCGTCGAGACCGCCCACAAGGACGACCTCGAGGCGGCGATAGGGCTCCTCGCCGCGTTCATCGAGGAGGCCGGATCGGTCGATCTGAGATTAAGATGAAGACCATACTTCTGAAGGACTTCGACCTCGTCGCCACGATGGACGGGGATCGCCGGGAGATCCGCTCCGGCTACGTCCTCGTCGAGGGAAACAGGATCGCCGCCATCGGGGATGACCCGGCCGGGATAGCAGCCGACGAGACGATCGATGGTGAGGGGAAGGTGCTCCTCCCCGGGTTTGTCAACACCCACCATCACCTCTACCAGACCCTGTTTCGCAACGTCCCCGGGGCCGCCGACAAGGAGCTGTTTGACTGGCTCGTCTTCCTGTACGAGCGTTGGAAGGGGATCGATGAGGAGGCGGTGAGGGTAAGCGCGACGATCGGCCTGGCCGAGCTCCTCCTCTCCGGGGCGACGACGAGCTCGGACCACTTCTACCTCTTCCCGCGGGGGCATCCTCATCTCTTCGACTCTCTGGTCGAGGGGGCGCGGGCGGCCGGGATCAGGTTCCACCCCTGCCGCGGCGCGATGTCCCTCTCCAGGAAGGATGGGGGCCTCCCGCCCGACCCGGTCGTCCAGACCGAGGAGGAGATCCTCGCCGACTCCCAGCGGGTGATCGAGGCCTATCACGATCCGGGGCCGCTCTCCATGCTCAGGGTGGCCCTCGCCCCCTGCTCCCCGTTCTCGGTCACCCCGGAGCTGATGCGCCGGACGACCGAGCTGGCGGACGAGTACGGGGTCCTCCTCCACACCCACCTCGCCGAGTCCGCGGATGAGGAGGAGTTCTGCATCGAGAAGTTCGGGGCGCGGCCGGTCGACTACATGGAACAGCTCGGCTGGCTCCGCGACGACGCTTGGTTCGCCCACCTCGTCCACCTGAACGATGCGGACATCGGGAAGCTATCGGCCGCGAAGGTCGGGATGGCCCACTGCCCGAGCTCAAACATGACCCTCGGATCGGGGATCGCGCCGGTCGTCGATCTGATCGGTGCCGACGTTCGGATCGGCCTCGCGGTCGACGGCTCGGCGAGCAACGACACCTCGAACATGATCCGCGAGGTCCGCCAGGCGATGCTCCTCCAGCGGGTCCGCTACGGTGCTGGGGCGTTCTCCGCCCGCGACGCGCTGTATCTCGCGACGATCGGCGGGGCGAAGGTCCTCCGCCGGGAAGACGAGATCGGCTCGATCGAGGTCGGGAAGGCGGCCGACCTGATCGCGTTCGACCTCTCCGGGATCGAGTTCGCCGGCGCCCACTCCGACCCGCTCGCCGCGATCGTCCACTGCGCCGCCGACCGGGTCGACCTTTCGATCGTGAACGGGAAGGTCCTGGTCCGGGACGGCCGGCTGGTCGATCGGTCGATCTACCGACTCGTCCCGCGGCACAACGAGATCTCGGCAAGGCTGATCGGGGCGGTATGAGGGTCGAACTCGAGATCGGCTTCTCCTTCAAACGGGAGCTCCCCGCCGGGTTCCATTCCCTGGATCTCCCCGACGGTACGGACGTCGAAAGCGCCTTCCGGCACCTTTCCCGTCTCCAGCCGGCGCTGAAGGAGCGGCTGTTCGACCGCGAGGGGAGGGTCCGTAGGGAGATCAACGCCCTCGTGAACGGCGGGAACGTCGCTCGCAGGCGGGGATTCCGGACCGTCCTTCGCGATGGCGACCGGCTGACGATCCTCCCACCGGTCGGGGGAGGTTGATTAAGAGGCGGCCGGGGAGGTCCCCGGAAGGGCCTCCCCGGTTGGTGTGGTGGCTATCCGCAAGGAGGTTAAGCGGAAGGAGCGGCATCTCTGCTGCTCGGAAGTAGGATGCGGGGCGTTTGTGAATCGGTTATGAAGAGCGGGTGTGTATCCGGTGTTCCCCCGCTCGTTTCGCCTTCTCCTCCACCTTCGCGGCGAACCGGTCGGAGTCGATGATGAACCGCTCGTGCGTCCCGCGGGCGATCGGCTCGATCTCGTCACGCGCTGCGATCTCGAACGTAAGCCTCCTACCGTCGATCCCGATCAGCGTCGCGGTGACGGTCACCGTCATCCCGAGTGGGGTCGGGGCGAGGTGATCGAGGGATACCGCGGTCCCGACCGTTTTCTGGCCGGTTGGCAGCAGTCGATCGACTCCGGTCCGCGCACACTCCTCGCAGAACCCGACGAGGACCGGGGTGGCGAGCCCGTCGACAAGCCCGCTCCCGTAGCTGCTCGCCAGATGCTCGCGCTTCACCACGAATGTCAGCTCGCTCTTCAGGCCGATCTCGATCGCGTTCATAGGGCGTACATCTCGGGCCGGCGGTCGGCGAGCTTGTCGTTGTGAGAGGTGAGCGACTTGTCCCGGGCGGCGAGCGGGTCGATCCTCACAACTCCGATCTCGGGCCGGTCGGGGGATAGGCGGACGAGGACCTCCCCTTTTGGAGAGACGATCTGGCTCTCCCCGATGTAGCGGAGGGTCCCCTCCCCCCGGGTCTCGGTCCCGACGCGATTGGCGGTGGCGGTGAACACCCCGTTCTCGATCGCGCGTACGACCATCGTCCGCTGAGCGAGGCCCGGGATGATCAGGTTCGCCGGGTGGGCGATGATCTCCGCGCCCCGGAGGGCGAGTGTACGCCCCGCCTCGGGGAAGAGGTGGTCGAAGCAGATCATCAGCCCGACCCGCGCGACTCCGATGTCGATCACGGGGAAGGGGAGATCCCCGGGCGAGAAGAAGCGCTTCTCCTCACCGAACAGGTGCACCTTCCGGTAGGTCGCGATATGCCCCTCCGGCCCGACGAGGACGGACGAGTTGTAGAGCCGATCCCCGGAGAGCTCGGGGAGGCCGGCGACGACGAACGATCCCGTTTCGCGGCAGAACGAGGCGAGCCCCTCGACCGTCGGGCCGTCCGGTATCGGCTCGGCGAGGAAGCGGACCTCCTCTCTCGTCACGAACTTGTACCCGGTGGCGAAGAACTCGGGGAGGACCCAGAGATCGGCCCTCTCGGCCGACATGACGGAGAAGGCGTCCCTCAGGTTCTCCACCCGATCCCCGAACTTCGGCGATGTCTGAACTACCCCAAGGCGCATATGATGATGTTAACCGAGGTTTAGCCCGATCGCGAGAAGGATGAGCGAGGCTCACCCGCCGAACTTCAGGCTCGTGCTCCCCGGCGCGTAGCGGAGGACGGCGTCGGGGAAGGCGGTGATCGATCCGTACAGCCAGACCTCGTCTTCCTTCTGTTCGATCCCGACGCGGACGCAGTCTGCTATGTCGCGGAAGATACCGTATTCGATCGCTCGGAACACAGTGGCCGGCGGCGAATATGTCACCCCGAGGCTCGCCCCCCATCCGGACTCCGACTCGATCTCTGCCGCGAGCTTCGCCGATTCGAGTGAAGGATCGTTCGGGTCGAGTCTCAGAGTCAATTCGAGCGACCTTCCGGACTCGCTCGTAGCCACGCCGATCGTGGCGGCCTCGAACCTCCCCTCCTCCGGGAAGTAAGGGATCTTCCAGGAGAGCTCAAGGCCGTCGCCCTCCCACTTACCGCTGAGGCGGGTCGATGAGAGCTCACCTGCGAGGGGATCGAGCTCGAAATCGAGCCTCCAGTCGGCCCGCTCCCCCCAGGAGATCGTCCCGTCGATCGGTCCGGGGCCCTCCGCGAGGGAGATTGCGCCGGAAAGCGAGATCCGAAGCGCTCCCTCCCGTTCGAGTCTCCATTCCAGCCGGTGCTCTGTGCTTCCTTGATCGAACGTAAACGGGCTCTTCCCGCGGACGAACGAACTCTCCCAATCGAGGCTGATCCCGTCGCGCTTCGCGGATGTGGTGAAGGAGAGGGTCTCCCGATCCCGCCGTTCCCCTCCGGGCCCGACGTACCAGGCGACCTCGAGGCCGGTGGAAGGGGAGATCGAGAACCCTTGGACCTCGAGCGGATCGATCGTCGC
>QMQL01000017.1 GCA_003650505.1 Candidatus Acetothermia bacterium
CCTCTACAGTTCCGCGTATACCCTCGGCCCCGGCCGGCTGGATCGGCATACCATGCGGCTCTTTAAACGGGGAATGCACGATCCCGATCGGCTCAAACTCGATTTTCATCCGTTCGGAAGGCACCTCCCGACCCGCAGAATATCAACCCTTATCGCGCCGGGCAACCTGCCAAGTTAAACTCAGAAACGGTAGTGATGAGCATGGAGGATAGGCCGTGAAGATCCGTCCCTTTCATCCGGGCGATGAAGAGCGATTGGCAGAGCTCATCGCGGAGTTCCGCGTGGCTTTAGGAAGGCTGCGCGGGAGAACCCGCGTGGCGGACCTCGATCAGGCAAAGGGCGAGCTGGCCGAATACCGATCCCGCGAATATCCGATCTTCGTCGCCGAAAGCGAGGATTCGCAAGTCGAGGGGTACCTGGTCTGTCGCGTCGACGGCGACGTCGTCTGGGCCGAGTCGCTGTTCGTATCCCCCGAGCACCGACGTAAGGGGATCGGATCTGCGTTGTACAGCGAGGCAGAGCGCTTAGCACAAGAGCTCGGAGGCAATACCGTCTACAATTGGGTCCATCCGAACAACGATAAGATAATACGCTTTCTGAAAAAGAGGGGCTATAACGTCTTGAACCTGATAGAGATCCGCCGGCCTCGAGCCGGAGAGGGTTCGAGGGGGAGGATCAAGGTGGGAGAGCGCGAGTTCGATTATTGAGGACGCCCTTCTGCGCGAGTTGAAGGGAGACAGGGCGTCGTGCATCCTAGACGAGGAGTCTACAGCATCGCTCAACCGACAAGGAGGAGAGAGTGAAGAAGAAAATCGCCGTACCCACTCGCGGGAAAGCCGGTCTGGACGATCAGGTGGAGGAGCACTTCGGCCGCGCCCGGCACTACACCTTAATCGACGTGGAGGACGGGAAGATCGTGAAGACGGAGGTCCTCGACGTCCCGTTCGACGAGCATGGTCCGGGGGACCTCCCGAACTGGCTCCACTCCCAAGGGGCGGAGGCCGTCCTCGCGTGGGGGATGGGGCCGCGCGCGGTTGAGTTCTTCGAAGGCCTCGGAATCGAGGTCGTCACCGGCGCCACCGGCCCGGTGCGGGCCGTGGTCGCGGGCTACATCAACGGGAACCTCGAGACGATCGAGTGGGTCGAGCCCGAGGGGCACGGCCAGGGGCACGGGCATCATCGCTAACACATAATCGGATAGCTCCTTTGACGAGAGGGGCCTGTACCTTCCCGCTCCGGTTGAACGGGTGGCCTCTCCTCGCTAACATATGCCATCTACTGCATATCGAGAGGGGGAGAGGTTGGAAAAGCTGACGGGGATATTCCGCGGACTGGCGAACCTCGACCGCCTTCGGATCGTATATCTGTTAGCCATGAGCGACCGGCCCCTTTGCGTCTGTGAGATCGTCGATGCACTCGATCTACCGCAGTATCAGGTGTCGAAACACCTCCGTACGCTCGCCCGACTGGACCTGATCTCAACCCGCCGCGACGGGAGATGGTCCTACTGCTCGTTGGCGGAGACAGAGGGGGTACGGCGTCTCACCGCGTTCCTCCTCCAGGCCCTCCCCGAGGGAGGGATGAGCGAGGAGATCCGACGCCTCCACGAGCGGCTCGCCCTCCGTAGGGGCGGTAGGTGCACGCTCGAAGCGAGAAAGGCGAACCGTGCGTGAGGTGAAGGGCCTATCGGCGTTCGAGCGGTATCTATCGATCTGGGTCGGAATCTGCATCCTCATCGGGATCGGGTGGCTCTTCCCCGGATTTCCAGCGATTCTCAAGCGGGCCGAGGTGGCGCACGTATCGATCCCGGTCGCCGTTCTGATCTGGCTGATGATCTACCCGATGATGGTTCAGATCGATTTCTCGAGCATAAGGAAGGTGGGAAAACAGCCGAAGGGCCTGGGCCTGACACTGATCATCAACCGGGGGATAAAACCGTTCACCATGGCCGGGATCAGTGCCCTCTTCCTGTTCGTCGCCTTCAAGACCCTCATACCGCCCGATCTTGCCCGCGAGCATTATGCCGGGGCGATCCTCCTCGGCGCCGCCCCGTGCACGGCGATGGTCCTTCGTATGGAGCTACCTATCGCACGGGGATCCGGCGTACACCCTGATCCAGGTGGCGGTGAACGATCTCGTCCTGATCCTCCTCTACGCCCCGATCGCCGCACCGCCGGGTATGATCGGGGCGAGCAGCTTCTTCGAGCTCGCGGTCGCGGTAGCGATCTCCCTGTTCGGCCTGGAATCGGGCGTGGCCCTCGCCACCGTCGTCGGGGGCTGGAGGAGGTCCGCATCATGCTCACATTGGTCGCCATCGCCAACAGGACTCGGGCTAGGTTTTCTCGGTACACTTCGGCAAGCGAGGTCCGGGTATGAATCCGGGCCTTTCAAGCAAAGGAGGAAGCATGCGTAAGACGATCCTTTTTGTGTTCCTGCTGACAATCGGGACGAGCTTGCTCGCCACCGCTGCGGTCGAGCTCTCCGTCGACAACGCTCAGTTCGACTTCGGTTCGGTGATGGAAGGGAGCTTCGTCATCCACAAGTTCGTCCTGACCAATACTGGGGACGAGTCCCTCACGATCACCAGGGTCCATGCCCCATGCGGGTGCACCACGACCGCCCTCGACAAGTCGACTCTGAAACCGGGCGATTCGGTCGAGCTTCAGGCGGTCTTCGACACCGCCGGCTACGGCGGACGGACGGTGACAAAGGGGATCTACGTCTACGTAAATGGTGAAGACCTCCCGATCCTGACCCTGAAGATGACAGGGGAGGTCAAGTCGGTCGCCGACTACAACATACCGGCCGGTGACCTCTACCTGAACTTCTTCCTTCTGATCGACCTCCGTAGCCCGGACGACTACGCCGCCGGTCACCTGTTCGGCGCGGTGAACATCCCCTACGACGAGCTAGCCGACCGGATCGCCTACCTCCCGCACGAGCTTTTACTCGTCGTCTACGATCAGGACGGAACCCTCGGCGATCAGGCGGCCCAGTGGCTGATCGCTCAGGGGTTCAAGAGCGCAAAGAGCCTCTTCGGCGGGCTCGACGCCTGGATTCAAGGATTCGGCCAAGCGCTGATCTGGCCGCCGGCTGATGCAGAATAAAGCCGTGATCGAAGGGCGGCCCCGGAAGGAGGGTCCGCCCTCGGCTTCTCTCACGACCCGAGGAGGGAGCGGATGAGACGAGCGCTCGGCTTGACGTTTGCCATCGTCCTTTGCGTCGGCAGCATCGCCTCGGCGACCGAGCTTGTGATCTTCTACGAGGACGGCTGCCCGCACTGCACGCGGATCGAGTCGTTCCTGGAATCGATCGCGCCCGACTACCCGACCCTCGATGTCACCCGCTACGAGATCCACGACCCCGAGGCGCACGACCTCCTCCCCCAGCTCCTCGCGGCGTACGGCGCCGAGCTCGGGCCGGTCCCGATCATCTTCATCGGCGATGTCGCCATGGTCGGGGGGACGTTCTACGGCCCCTACCCCGAACCGACGACCCTCACCGGGCGGGCGGAGCAGATGGAGCTCGAGAAGGCGATCGAACGGGCGATCGCCGATGACGCCCCATCCCCCCTCTCCCGGACCGAGGGGACGTCGGGGAGCGGCCTTGCCAAGTCCCTCACCATCCCGGCGGTCGTCCTCGCTGCTGCCGCGGATTCGGTCAACCCGTGCACGTTCGCGGTCCTAGTCCTCCTCCTCGGGACCCTCCTCGTCGCCGGGAAGAAGGGGAAGGTCCTCCAGGCCGGGCTCGCGTTCATCGCGGCGATCTACATCTCTTACTTTTTAATGGGTATCGGGATCTTCTCCGCTATCCAGGCGGCCGGGGTGCAGCGGCCGTTCATCATCGCCGTCTCCGGCCTGGCGATCCTCCTCGGGCTGTGGAATATGAAGGACTACTTCGCCTACGGGAAGTGGTTCACGATCGAGGTACCGGCCCGGTGGCGGCCGCTCGTCAAGCGGATCACCTCATCGGTCGTTTCCGTACCGGGGGCGTTCGCGGTCGGGGTACTCGACTCCCTCTTCCTCCTCCCCTGCTCCTCCGGCCCGTACATCGCGATCCTCGCCCTCCTTTCCAAGACGACGACCAGGGCGCAGGGGGTCGGGCTCCTCCTCTTCTACAACCTCATCTTCATCCTCCCCCTTCTCATCATCACCGTAGCGGTCCACTTCGGGTACACGACAACAGCGCGGGCGGAGCGGTGGCGCTCCGCTCGGCTGGGGAAGCTCCACCTCGTCTCCGGGGTGGTCATGCTCCTCCTCGGGGTAGGGATGATCGTCGCAACCGAGCTCGGGATCATGTAGTAACGCCGGACCCTATAGATTCCGGATCCAACGTTCATTCCACGCTTAACCCGACCGTCTTCTGCTCGTCAGTGCTCTGCCTAGCCTCCCAGGGTAAGACCCATCCTAGACTGCCGAGGATCCCTTTGCCTGAATCTCCCTTCTCGCTATAATGATGCATCGAATGCCAATAGCAAATTCGTTCGCTATTGGCATTGATCCTTTGGTAAGGGGGTCGAGCGCCAAATGAAGGTAACGCTGACAGCGATCAAGGCGGATGTGGGGAGCATCGGCGGGCATCTGAAGCCGTCCCTCCCCCTCCTTCAGGAGATCGAGAGGACGGTTGCAGAAAAGGGGGAAGGGCTGATCATCGATCATGCCTTGACCTACACCGGCGACGACATCGCAATCCTCATGTCGCACGAACGCGGCCTCGACGATCCGTCGGTCCACAAACTCGCCTGGGACGCGTTCATAGCCGGGACAAAGGTGGCGAAGCATCAAGGGTTGTATGGAGCAGGTCAGGACCTCCTGAAGGACGCGTTCTCCGGGAACGCGAAGGGGCTCGGCCCGGCGGTCGCGGAGATGGAGTTCGAGGAGCGGGAGAACGAGCCGTTCCTGTTGTTCACCGCCGACAAGACCGAGCCAGGGGCGTACAACCTCCCCCTCTACCTCGCGTTCGCCGATCCGATGTACAACGCGGGTTTGATCCTCTCCCCCGCCGTAGGGAAGGGGTTCAAGTTCACGGTGATGGACGTCGATCATATCGAAGGGGACAGGGTGATCGAGCTTTGCACCCCGGAGGAGGCCTACGATCTCGTCACCCTCCTCCGCGACAACGGGAGGTTCGTGATCGAGTCGATCCACTCCCGTCATAACGGAGAGATAGCCGTCTCATCCTGCACCACCCGCCTGCGGAACATCGCCGGGAAGTACGTGGGGAAGGACGATCCGATCATGCTCGTCCGGACGCAGAAGTCATTCCCTGCGACCGGCGAGGTCCTCGCCCCGTTCCAGATCGCCCACCTCGTGTCCGGTTTCATGCGCGGGAGCCATACAGGCCCGCTGATGCCGGTCAGGGCACGGACCGGCGTATCGTTCTTCGACGGCCCGCCGATCGTCTCCTGTCTCGCGTTCTCGATCCATGACGGGATCCTCTCCAAGCCGGTCGATGCGTTCGATCATCCATTCTGGGACTGGGTCAGGGAGAAGGCGTCCCGGAAGGCGCGCGACATAAGGGAGCAGGGGTTCTCCGGGCCGGCGATGCTCGGCTACCATGACCTCGAGTACGTCGGGATTACCGAGAGGATGAACAGGCTCGAGAAGAGGTTCCGCGTCCGCGATATGGACGAAGTGTGATGACGACCGGGGCACCCGATCCGGCGATCGCAGAGATCCTGTTCGACGAGGAGACGATCGCCCGCCGGATCGCCGAGCTGGCCGGAGAGATCGGTACCGACTACATGGAGCGCGGTTACGCCTCCGATCCGGAAGGCCGCCCCCCCCTCCTCGTCTGCATCCTCCGGGGCGCCCTCGTCTTCACCGCCGACCTCGCCCGGAAGATACCGATGCCGGTCGAATACGACCTGATCAGCGTCTCTTCCTACCGGAACAGGAGTGCCCCCGGTGCGGTGAGGCTCGTCAGGGACCTGGAGCGTCCGATCGCCGGACGGGACGTCCTGATCGTCGAGGACATCATCGATACCGGCTACACGATCGAGTACCTCCGCCGGACGCTCAAGGCCCGGAGCCCGGCCTCCCTCCGCGTCTGCACCCTGATCGATAAGGTCCCGCGGCGGGAGATACCGGTCGAAATCGACTACGCCGGCTTCCCCCTCGAGAAGGACGCGTTCGTCGTTGGCTATGGGATGGATTACGCCGAACTCTATAGGAACCTCCCTTACATCGGCGCTCTGAAGCCCGAGTACATGAGATGAAGGGCCCGCCTGTCACCCTCGGGATCGAGACCTCCTGCGACGAGACGGCGGTGGCGGTCCTTCAGGGAGAGACGAAGATCCTCTCCGACCTGATCTATTCCCAGGCCGACCTCCACTCCCGCTACGGGGGGGTCGTACCGGAGGTCGCCTCGCGCGATCACCTGAGGAAGCTTCCCTATCTCGTCAAGGACGCCATCGCCGAGGCCGGGATCGGTTTCGAGCGGATCTCCCTCGTCGCAGCGACGCGCGGCCCGGGGCTGATCGGGCCGCTCCTCGTCGGGTTCTCCTACGGGAAGGGGATGGCCTACGGGCTTTCGGTCCCCATCGTCGGGGTGAACCATCTCGAGGGGCACATCTTCGCGCACCGGCTCGCCCATCCGGAGCTCGACCCACCGTTCATGGCGCTGATCGTCTCCGGCGGACACACTTGTCTCGTCGACGTGGAGGGATACGGGAACTACCGCGTCGTCGGCTCGACGGTCGACGACGCGGCCGGGGAGGCGCTCGATAAGGTGGGGAAGATGATCGGGATCGGCTATCCGGCGGGGGCGGAGATCGACCGGATCGCCGGGAAGGGGGATCCGGAGGCGATCCCGTTCCCACGGCCGATGGCCGATTCGCCCGGATTCGACTTCAGCTTCGCCGGACTTAAGACGGCCGTCCTCTACCATCTGAGGAAGAACCCGCGCGAGCGGGTTGAGGATGTGGCAGCATCGACCTTGGCGAGCGTCGTCGAGATACTGACCCTAAAATCGATCGAGGCAACCCGGCGCTACCATCGGAACCGGTTGATCGTCGTCGGTGGGGTGGCGGCGAGCGCCTACCTCCGCGACCGGATGACCTCCACCGGCCGGGAGCGCGGGGTCGAGGTCGATTTTCCGCCGATCCGGTTCTGCACGGACAACACGGCGATGATCGCCGCGGCCGGCGCGTTCCGCCACCTCAGGCTGGGCGAGTCCGATCCGCTCTCAGCCGTCCCCGATCCGCGCCTCGGCTTCTGAGGGCACCTCCCCGATCACCCGCTTCAGGGCGGCGATCGCCACCTCGAGCATGTCATCGGTCGGCTCGGCCGTCGTCAACCGTTGGAGCCAGAGGCCGGGTTGAGCGAGGATCTTCACCCAAAGCCGATCGAAGTGCCTCCCGGTGAATCGGAGGACCTCATACGAGACCCCGGCGACGACCGGGAGGAGGAGGAGGCGCGAGAGGATCTTCAGCCAGAGGGCCGGGTTCCCGGCGACGGAGAAGACGAGGATGGCGACAACGATCACGATCATCAGGAACGCTGTACCGCAGCGGGGATGAAGGGTCGTATGCCTCCTCGCGTTCTCCACGGTAAGCTCCTCGTCCGCTTCGTAGGCGTAGACCGTCTTGTGCTCCGCCCCGTGGTATTGGAATACGCGATGAATCTCCTTCATCCGGGAGATGAGCATAAGATAGGTGAGGAAAAACGCGAGCCTGATCATCCCCTCGACGAGGTTGAAAACGACCGAAGTTCCGCTGCGGAGGGTCGGAACGACGTTCGTCAGGTAGAGGGGGAGGACGACGAAGACCCCGATCGCAAGGACAATCGCAGCCAAGAACGTCAGGAACGTCCCTCCCTTGCTCAGCTGTTCGTCCTCGGGGAAGGCAATCTTGCTGGAGAGATCGAGTGCCCTGATCCCGAGGGAGAGCATGTCGTAGAGGCGGAACGTCCCACGGACGAACGGTATCCTCTCGAGCCGCTTGAACCGACTCCGGGAGGGAAGGGGGCGGACGACGATCCCCCCGTCGCTCTGACGGCGAACGGCGACCGCGATCCGGTCGCCGTTCTGCATCATTACCCCTTCGATGACTGCCTGACCGCCAACCGGCGGCTTCACTTCACTTCCTTCTCCGCCTTGCCGTACTTCCGCTTGAACCGCTCGACACGCCCTTCGGTGTCGACGAACCTCTCCTCGCCGGTGAAGAACGGATGGCACTTCGAGCAGATGTCGATGTGCAGCTCCTCCACGGTAGAGAGGGTTTCAAACTCCGCGCCACATCCGCAATGGACGACGGCCCGCTTGAGCTCTGGGTGGATCCCCTTCTTCACTTCTCCTCCGGTTTACGCTAACGCTTGGAGTACTGCTCGCTCTTCCGTGCCTTCCGCCGGTTGATCTTCTTCCGCTCCACCTCACGCGGATCGCGGGTGAGCAGCCCGGCCTTCTTCAGTGGGAGCCTGTATTCCTCGGTCACCCCGCACAAGGCGCGGGCGATCCCGAGGCGGACAGCCTCCAACTGGCCGGTGAACCCCCCGCCGCGGACGTTAGCCTTGACGTCGTATTTCCCGAGGGTCCCGGTCACGTAGAACGGGACCTTCAGCGTCTTCTCCAGACGTTCGGCCGGGTTCAGGTAGGGGTCGAAGTACTCCTCGGCCGGCCGGCCGTTGACCACGACCTCTCCTGTACCCTCCTTCAAATAGACGCGGGCCGTAGCGGACTTCCGTCTCCCGACGGCATGTATGTAGTCACCGACCCTCTTCGGCAGTCGCCTTGCTCCCTGCTCCACGGAATGAAAAGCACCTCCTGGATTTCTCACATCCTCGAACGGCGAATGATAGCCTACCGCCGGGAGACTGTCAACGGAAGGCCGTCGGAGACTCGGTGAGCGCTCATGCCGGGGCTGCGGAGGTACCCCCGCTAAGTGGGGGTATATCCACCCCCCGGTTCGCTGGAGATGGTAATGGTGACCGGGCCGGCGTTCACCAGTTCGACCGACATCTTCGCGCCGAACCGGCCGGTCTTGACATCGACCCCTTCGGAGCGGAGGGCGTCGACGAACCGATCGAAAAGCGGCCGGGCGACCTCCGGGGGGGCCGCACCGACGAAACTCGGCCGCCGCCCCTTCCTCGTGTCGGCGTATAGGGTGAATTGGGACACGGCGAGGATCGCCCCCCCTACGTCGCGGAGGGAGAGGTTCATCTTTCCCTCATCGTCCTCGAAGATCCGGAGCGTCACGATCTTCCCGGCGAGCCTCCCGAGGTCGACGCCCGCATCGGCAGGGGCGATCCCGACGAGGAGGAGGAGCCCTCTTCTGATCTCGGCGATCCGCTCGCCTTCGACATCGACCGCGGCGCGATCGACCCGTTGAACGACGATCCGCATCAGCCCTCTTCCTGGAGCCGCTCGGCGTAGGCGATCAGCCGCTGCATCGCTTCATCGCTCAGTGTAGAGGCACGTGCTTGGAGGACGAGTTCGAGCCGCTCCCGCGTCATCTGCGCCTTTATGCTCTTGTGGAATGCCTCCTCGACGAGGCGGGGGGCGCGGAAGTTGGCATCCCGGTCGATGTAGTTCACCCGCCAGCGCGGGAACTGGTTGAGGAGGCCGACCGCGATCTCGATCAGGTGCTTTATGTGCGGGGAGCGGGTCTCGAAGACCCCGTTCACCCTGTTCGCCAGCCGCTGATTGTCGGTGAAGAAGATGACAGACTCCGGCTCGTATGAGAGGGTCCGCTGGCACGCCTCGATCAACGCCCGGTATTCGGCGACCTCGCTCGTCGCCCGGCCGATCAGGCGCGATATCTCCTCAACGATGTTCCCATCCTTATCGGTGATCGCGATCCCGATGCCCGCCTCGCCCGGTTCTCCCCGCGATCTGCCGTCGATGTAAACGAACAGTTTATCCATCCTCTGGGTCCACCAGGATTCGAACCTGGGACCGACCGGTTATGAGCCGGTTGCTCTGCCGCTGAGCTATGGACCCGCTACGTTCGGACTATAAGTTCGCCCCCATCGGGCTGTCAAGGAGCCCCGTCCCCTTTCTCGATCCGGAAACCGCACTTCGCGAGCGGCCCGAGGAGATCGGCCGGATCCTTCAGCCACTGCCCCCACTTCCTCCCCATGTGCTCGCTCCAGGAGTACCGATCGAAGGTGAGCGGCTCGGGTCGGCCGTCCTCGATGGGGACCATGTACCCCGCCTTCCGGTAGTAGTCCTGCGCCAGGTACCCCTCGTCCATCACGCGGGCCGCCTCCTCGATCGCCGTTCGATCGAAGTCCGGATAGCGATCCTCGAACAGGGTGAACTCCAAGGGATAGCGAGGTCGGGGCGGCGGGACCTCGCTATCCCTTGGAGTTCACCCTGTTCGAGGA
>QMQL01000018.1 GCA_003650505.1 Candidatus Acetothermia bacterium
ACTACGACGGGGTGAGGAAGAACCGGACGGTGATCGAGGACGGCGCCTTCATCGGATCGAACGCCTCCCTCGTCGCGCCGATAAGGATCGGCCGGGGTGCGATCATCGCCGCTGGCTCGACGATAACCGATGACGTCCCGCCGAACCGGCTCGCCTTCGGTCGGGCGCGGCAGGTGATAAAGGAGAGGAGAGAGGATGATCGGGAGGAAGCTTAAGCTGCTGGCGGGGAACGCCAATCCGCCCCTGGCGGAGGAGATATCGGCCGCACTCGGGATCCCGCTCTGCGATGCGGCGGTCGACCGGTTCAGCGACGGGGAGGTCAGGATACGGATCCGGGAGACGGTACGCGGTGCGGACGTATTCGTCATCCAGCCGACGTCCCCGCCGGTGAACGACAACCTGATGGAGCTCCTTCTGATCATCGATGCCCTCCGCCGCGCGTCGGCCCGGAAGGTGATCGCGGTCGTCCCCTACTACGGGTACGCCCGTCAGGACCGGAAGCACACCGGCCGGGTCCCGATATCCGCCCGTCTCGTCGCCAACCTGATCGAGGTGGCGGGTGCGGACCGCGTGTTGACGATGGACCTCCACGCCGGTCAGATCCAGGGGTTCTTCAACATTCCGGTCGACAACCTCCGCTCCGATTGGATATTCGCCGAACACGCCAAGATCGAGCTCGGCGACCTCGCCGAAGCGGTGATCGTCTCCCCTGACGCCGGAGGAGCGGTCCGGGCCCGGATGGTCGCCGAGCGGCTCGAGCTCCCCCTCGCGATCCTCGAGAAACGGCGGACGCGCGACGGCTCGGACGTCGAGGTGATGAACGTGATCGGTGAGGTCGACGGGAAGCGGGCGATCCTCGTAGACGACATCCTCTCCTCGGGGAAGACCCTCAGGAAGGCGGCGGAGACCCTTCTTGACCGGGGTGCCGGCGAGGTCCTCGCCTATTGCACACACGGGATCTTCTCGGGCGATGCCCTCGAAACCCTCGCCCGCTCGCCCTTGAAACGGGTCGTCGTAACCAATACCATATTCCAGGAAGAGGCGAAGAAAAGCGGGATCGTCGACTACATCTCCGTCGGCGAACATCTCGCCAAGACCATTCACCGGATCTTCGAGTACAAGTCGGTGAGTCATCTCTTCCCCCATTATTGAGTCAGGAGAGGAAATGCACACATTGAAGGTCAAGGAAAGGGCGACGGGGAAGGCGAACGCCCTCCGGCAGAGGGGGCTCGTTCCCGGCATTGTTTATGGACCGGCGATCGATGCGATTCCGATCGCCATCGAACAGCACGACTTGAGAGTCCTCTTCTCCAAGGTGACGCGGAGCTCCAGTATCAACCTGTCGATCGACGGGGATGAGCGGCGGGAGCTCGACGTCTTCCTCAAGGTCGTCGATTACGATCCGATCACGGACGAGCCGCTCCACGTCGATTTTTATCACCCCGAGGTCGGGGTTCCGCTCAAGCTTCACGTTCCGGTAAAGATCGTCGGGGAATCGCCCGGGGTGAAGGCGGGCGGGATCTTGAACGTCCTGTTCAACGACATCCGCGTCCACGGCCTTCCGAAGGACATCCCACATCTGATCACGCTCGACGTCTCGCAGCTCGATCTCGGCGACTCGATCCACGTCTCCGACATCGATTTCGGGAACGTCGAGCCGCTCCTCCCGCCGGAGCGGACGATCGTCACCGTCATCGCCCCGCGCGGATACGCGGTGACCGAGGAGGAGGAGGCGGAAGAGGGCGAGATCGAGGCGGAGGCCGAGGGCGAGGAATCCCCAGGTGCCGAAACCGGGGAGACGGAGGGCGAGGGAGAGTAGTTGAAGGCCGTCTTCGGGTTGGGGAACCCCGGCCTGAACTACGCTCTGACCAGGCACAACGTCGGATTCCAGGCGATCGACCTCTATCGTCGGCTGAACCGGGTCTCAGCGAAAGGACGGATCGAGGATGGGGGTCTGGTCTATCGCGACGGCGATCTCCTCCTCGTCAAACCCCTCTCCTACATGAATGAGAGCGGTCCGGTCGTGAAAGCGATCCGGGAGAGATACGGGATCCCGCTTCACGATATCCTGATCGCCCACGATGATCTCGATCTTCCGCTCGGGAGGATGAAGGTCCGTCCGGCCGGCGGCCCCGGCTCCCACAAGGGGGTCCGGTCGGTCCTGGAGGCGCTCGGGACCGAGGACGTCGGCCGGCTGAAGATCGGGATCGAGGTCGAGGGCCGGAGCGCACCTGGGGTGAGGTTCGTCCTCGAGCGGTTCACGCCGGAGGAATGGGAGCGGCTCCTCCCGGTCCTCGAGCGGGCGGTCGAGGCGATCGGGCTCTTCCGCGAGGAGGGACTGGAGGCGGTGATGACCCGCTTCAACCGGCCGGAGTGAGCCGGTTGTCGCCGGAAGGCGGCCCGATATACTCTTATCCGATATTCCGTTGAGGGAGTGAAAATGTACGATCGGTTCTCGCGCGAATCGATGGAGATCATCGCGATCGCCCAGGAAGAGGCGGAGGAATGGCGGCACAGCTACGTAGGTACTGAGCATCTCCTCCTCGCGTTCCTCAAGATCGTCGGTAGCGACGTCCACCGGTTCCTGACGACCCATGGTATCACCTACGAGAAGGTCGCTTCCTTCCTTGAGGAGGAGAAGGGGCGGGGGGAGGTCCGCCTCTCCGCCGACGATCTCGAGCCGACCCCGCGGTTGAAGCGGGTGATGAAGATGGGATACGAGGAGGCCCGCCGCGCCGGCCTGAGCACGATCCGTCCCGAACACCTCCTGATGGGGATGCTCCGCGATGGGGAGGGGACCGGGGCGACGATCCTCCAGCATCTCGGCGTCGACCTCGCCAAGACCCGCGCCTATTTCCTCCCTCAGGGAGGTCTCGGGATGACGATCCGCGCCTCCAGGCGTCAGCAACAGCAGAGGAAAGGGAACCTGATCGAGTTCAGCCGGAACCTGGTCGAGGAGGCGGCGGCCGGGAACCTCGATCCTGTGATCGGCCGCGACGAGGAGATGGAGCGGATCATCCAGACGTTGACCCGCCGGAAGAAGAACAACCCCGCCCTGATCGGCGAGTCGGGCGTCGGGAAGACGGCGATCGTGGAGGGGCTCGCTCAGAGGATCGCCTCGGGTGACGTCCCGGCGATCCTCCGTTCGAAGGAGATCCTCGAGCTCGACATGGCTTCGGTCGTCGCCGGGACGAAGTACCGCGGGGAGTTCGAACAGCGGTTGAAGGCGCTGATCAGTCAGGTGATGGCATCGGATGACATCATCCTGTTCATCGACGAGCTGCAGACGGTCGTCGGAGCCGGCGGGGCGGAGGGGGCGATCGACGCCTCCTCGATCCTGAAGCCGCCGCTCGCCTCCGGGGCGATCCAGTGCATCGGGACGGCGACCCCGGACGAGTATCGGAAGTCGATCGAGAAGGACCCGGCGCTGAAGCGGCGGTTCAAGACGATCTACGTCGAGGAGCCGTCGGTTGAGGATACGGTGAAGATCCTGAAGGGGCTCCGCCCCCGCTATGAGGCGCACCACGGGGTGAAGATCACCGATGATGCCCTCTACCAGGCGGCCCGCCTCTCCGACCGCTACGTCACCGACCAGTTCCTCCCGGACAAGGCGATCGACCTGATCGATGAGACAGCGGCGAGGATAAAGCTGCAGCGGACGAGGATCCCCGACGAGGTCAGGGAGATGATGGAGAAGGTCGAGGAGCTCGACGAGAGGGAGCGGGAGGCAGTCAGCGAGCAGGACTACGAGGCCGCGGCCCGCCTCCGGGACGAGAAGCGGAAGCTCGTTGAGGAGATCGAGGGGATGAGCGAGTCCGACTACGAGACGAACGGCCTTCAGGCGACCGGGCAGGACATCGCGCGGATGGTCTCGATGTGGACCGGCGTCCCGATCGGACACGTCGAGGAGGAGGAGACCGCCCGGCTCGTCAACATGGAGGGGAAGATCCACGAGCGGCTGATCGCCCAGGAGGAGGCGGTCCGCGCCGTCTCCCGCTCGATCCGGCGCGCCTACGCCGGGGTGAAGAACCCGCGCCGGCCGGTCGGGGTGTTCATGTTCCTCGGCCCGACCGGGGTGGGGAAGACCGAGCTCTCCAAGACCCTCGCCGAGTTCCTGTTCGGGGACGAGGACGCCCTGATCCGGGTCGACATGTCGGAGTACATGGAGCGGTTCTCCGTCTCCCGGCTCGTCGGCGCCCCTCCCGGCTACGTCGGCTACGAGGAGGCGGGGGAGCTGACCGAGAAGGTCCGGCACCGCCCGTATTCGGTCGTCCTGTTCGACGAGATCGAGAAGGCCCACCGCGACGTGTTCAACATCCTCCTCCAGGTGATGGAGGATGGGATCCTGACCGACTCGCAGGGCCGGCGCGTCGACTTCCGGAACACCGTTCTGATCATGACCTCGAACGTGGGGAGCGAGCTGATCGCCTCCCGCGACACCCTGGGGTTCACCGGCGCCGATGAGGGCTCGGAGGAGTCCTATCAGGACATGAAGACCCGCGTCATCGGCGAGGTGAGGAAGGTATTCCGGCCGGAGTTTTTGAACCGGCTCGATGACATCATCGTCTTCCACGAGCTGAACCGCGAGCAGGTCAGGCAGATAGCCGAGCTGATGGTGAATGAGCTCCGGCAGCGCCTGCAGGACGAGCGGGAGATCACCTTCGAGCTCGACGATTCGGCGTGGGACCTCCTGATCGAGAAGGGTTACGACTCCAAGTACGGTGCACGACCGATGCGCCGGACGATCGAGCGGCTGATCGAGAACCCGATCTCCGAGGAGATCCTCCTCGGGACCTTCCCCCCCGGTTGTCGCGTCGTGGCGAGGGCGGACGGGGATGAGCTCCGCTTCAAAGCGGAAGGCTGAAGATGCCGTTCGTCTGCTCCGAATGCGGATACCGCTCGGTGAAGTGGTACGGCCGCTGCCCGAACTGCGGGGCGTGGGATTCCCTCGTCGAGGAGGGACCGGCGACGGAGGACGACTCCTCCTGGATCGGTGAGGGACTTCGCGCGATCACCGAGATCGACCTGGCGGAGCTGAAGCGGGTCCCGACCGGACTGCCGGAGTTCGACCGGCTCCTCGGCGGCGGCCTCGTCCCCGGCGGGGTGGTCCTGTTCGGGGGGGAGCCTGGGATCGGGAAATCGACCCTCCTCCTCCAGCTCGCCGACTCCCTTTCCGGCCGGTGCGGGAAGGTCCTCTACGTATCCGGGGAGGAGTCGGAGGGGCAGGTGAAGCTCCGCGCCGATCGGCTCGGGGTGAAGAGCGCCGACCTGTTCGTCCTCTCCGAGCAGGCGCTCGCCCGCGTCTCCGCAGCGATCGAGCGGCTCGAGCCATCCGTCCTGATCGTCGATTCGATCCAGACCGTCCGTAGCTCCCGCGCCGAGGGGGCGGCCGGGAGCCTCCGCCAGCTCCGTGCGGTCAGCGGCGAGCTCGCCCAGCTCGCAAAATCCCGCGGGATGGCGACCCTCCTCGTCGGGCACATAACCAAGGAGGGGGCGTTCGCCGGGCCGAAGACGGTAGAGCACCTGGTCGACGTCGCCGTCTACATGGAGGGGAGCCGGGCCGAGGACCTCCGGATCGTCCGGTCGGTGAAGAACCGGTTCGGCGCGACGAACGAGGTCGCCGTCTTCAGGATGACCGAGGATGGCCTCCGCGAGGTCGAGAACCCATCCGGTTTCTTCCTCGATGATCTTAAGGGGGAGCCGAGACCGGGGACGGCCGTCGCCCCTATCCTCGAGGGGACGCGGCCGATCCTCGTCGAGATCCAGGCCCTCGTCTCCCCGACCGGCGGGTACGGGGTACCACAGCGTCGCGCGACCGGGCTCGATGTCAACCGCGTCTTGTTGCTCCTCGCCGTGATCGACAAGCGGCTCTCGATCAACGTCAGCGGGGCGGACGTCTATCTATCTATCGCCGGTGGCCTCGAGGTCCGCGAGCGGGGGACCGATCTCGGCGTGATCGGAGCCGTCGTCTCGAGCCTTCGGGATCGGCCGATCCCGAAGCGGACGGCCATCGTCGGCGGGGTCGGCCTCGCCGGTGAGGTAAGGCCGGTGAAGAGGCTCGGCGAGCGGATAAGGGAAGCGGATAAGATGGGATACGAGCGGATCCTCGTCCCGGCCTCGTTCAAGGGCCGCTCCCCCGGTAAGATCGATATCGTCCCGGTCGGATCGATCGAGAGGGCGATCGCCGAGCTCGAGCTCGATTAGCAAGGAGAAGAGATGAATGATGATCGTTTGAAGAAGGTAAAAGAGGCGGCCGCGGCCGTCCGAAAACGGATAGAAGTCGATCCGGTCGTTGCGATCACGCTCGGGTCCGGGCTTTCCGACGCGTTCGGGATCCCGGATGGCGGGGCGAGGATCGATACGGCCGAGATCCCGGGGTTCCCCCGTCCGACCGTCGCCGGCCATTCCGGCGGCCTCTGGGCCGGGGAGATCGGCGCGGTCCCCGTCATCATCCAGCGGGGGAGGGTTCACTACTACGAGGGGTGGAGCCTCGATGATGTTACCTTCTCAACGAGGATGTTCGCCCTCCTCGGCGTTAGAACCCTGATCGTCACCAACGCTTCCGGGGCGATCAATCCCGAAATCCGCGCCGGAGACCTCGTTCTGATCAGCGATCACATAAACATGCTCGGAGCCAATCCCCTTCGCGGGGCGAACATCGACGAGCTCGGCCCCCGCTTCCCCGACATGTCGGCCGCCTACACCCCCCGCCTCCGGAGGCTGGCAAGGTCGGTCGCTTCAAACGAGGGGATCGATCTGAAGGAGGGTGTGTACGTCGCTACCCTCGGGCCGTCGTACGAGACACCTGCCGAGATCCGCGCGTTCCGCGCGCTCGGAGCCGATATCGTTGGGATGTCGACCGTCCCCGAGGTGATCGTCGCTGCCCATGCCGGGATGGATATACTCGGGATCTCGATCGCCACCAACCTCGCCGCCGGAGTCGATCCGAGGGCGAGGCTGACCCACGCCGAGGTGATCGAGACGACGAAGCGGAAGGGTGCGGAGATGCGCCGTCTCCTCCTCGCGCTTATCCCGATGATCCCCGGGCAAAAACCGGGATAGGGGGCGATTGCGCGGCGGAGGCCCGGGGGTATAATCTCGCCGCCGTTGGGGGCGGATACGGATTGCCGTTTTCCGAACGGCAGATAACTTGGCAGTTTGGGAGGTTACCGATGACCGACGGGCCTACACTGAACCCGTTTGAGATCTCACAGCGGCAGCTGGACAAGGCGGCGGAGAAGCTCGACCTCGACCCGCAGGTGCACGCCCTCCTCCGGGAGCCGATGCGGACCCTCGAGGTCCACTTCCCCGTCCGGATGGACGATGGGACGACGAGGACGTTCACCGGATTCCGCGTCCAGTACAACGACGCCCTCGGCCCGACTAAGGGTGGGCTCCGGTTCCACCCCGATGAAACGATCGACACGGTGAAGGCCCTCGCGGCATGGATGACATGGAAGTGCGCCGTTGTCGGCATCCCGTACGGGGGTGGGAAGGGCGGAGTGATCTGCAACCCGAAGGAGCTCTCCGTCGGCGAGCTGGAGCGGGTTGCGCGTGGATACATCCGGGCGATCGGCCGGTTCATCGGGCCGGAGCGCGACATCCCTGCTCCGGATGTCTACACAACGCCGCAGATCATGGCGTGGATGATGGACGAATACTCGACGATCGTCGGGTACAACGCCCCGGGCGTGATCACCGGGAAGCCGATCCCGCTCGGCGGTTCCCTCGGACGGGGCGACGCCACTGCACGTGGGGCGGTCTACACGATCATCGAGGCGGCCGAGGCGCTCGGGATCGACCTGACCAAGGCGACGGTGGCGATCCAGGGCTACGGGAACGCCGGTTACTTCGCGGCGAAGCTGATGGCAGAGCTCGCAGGGAGCAAGGTCGTGGCGATCACCGACTCGCGCGGCGGGGCCTATGTATCCGACGGGATCGACCCTGAAGCCGTTTTCCAGCATAAGAGGGAGACCGGCTCCGTGACCGGCCTCGCCGGTGGAAAGGCGATCACAAACGAGGAGATCCTCGAACTCGACGTCGATATCCTTATTCCGGCGGCGATCGAAAACGTGATCACCGAGAAGAACGCGGCGAATGTCAAGGCGAAGATTATCGCCGAGGCGGCGAACGGCCCGACGACCCCGGAGGCGGACGAGATCCTGTACAAGAACGGGAAGTACCTGATCCCCGACTTTCTCTGCAACGCCGGTGGGGTGACCGTCTCCTACTTCGAGTGGGTCCAGAACATCAGCGGGTACTACTGGACGATCGACGAGGTCTACGATCGCCTGAAGGCGAAGATGACCTCGGCGTTCCGGGAGGTTCACGCGATGGCCTCGAGCCAGAAGGTCGACAACCGGACCGCCGCCTACATGGTCTCGGTGCAGCGCGTCGCAGAAGCGATGCGGCTCCGCGGCTGGGTGTAGGATCCCTCCTGTACCGATTTAGTATGAATGGCGAGAATGGTCTCCTGCGAAACGGAGACCGTTCTCGCCATTGATCGGTTAGTGTAGTCGTTGCCGGGGAGAGTCCGGTCCTCTTAAAATGGATAATGATATGTCCAAGGCTGTTTCGACGGTGAAGGAAAGGGAAGAGTTCCTTGCGAGCGTCCTCCCCTCCCTGGAGCCTGCGGAAGTTGAGGAACTGCAGCGGATATCACTTCCGGTGCACTACGATGAAGGGGAACTGATTGCTCAAGAGGGCTCCTACGCCGCCGGGGTGTATATCGTTCAATCCGGTCTTCTCTCGATCGGTAAGTATGCGAGCAAAGGCTGGGAGAAGCGGATCCTCCGATTCCTTGCGGTCGGTGAGATGTTCGGCCTGGAGACGGTCTTTCTAGAACGGGAACCGATCAATGTGCAATTTGCCAAAGCGCTTGTGGAATCCTCCCTGGTCTTCTTCGAGCGATCGAATATCCTCGCCTTCAGCAAGGCTCATCCCCGGCTGTTCGCTGATCTGTGCCGGTGGTTATGCCGCGAGGTGATCATGCTCGAGTTCAAGCTCACCCGCGAGACGGTCGAGTCGATCGATCGCAACTTGGCCCTCCTCCTCATTGCACTGACCAATAAATACGGGAAAAAGGATGAGATGCCCCCCGTCCTCGATCTCCCCGTCTCCCGCCAGACCCTGGCGGAGATGATCGGCGTCTCGATCGAAACCTTGATGCGAGCTCTCAAGCGGTTCCGCGAGCGAGGCCTGATTGAGACCTCGGGGAGGCAGATCACCATAATCGACCTGGAGAGCCTGAAGGAGAGGGCCCGCATCACCTCGTTCTACCTGTCTATCATCGAGGAGACGCTCTAGCCCGTTCTCTCCAGGTCTGCCAGCCAGAGGCGCAACGCTTCAAGAGAGAGGGCTATCCGTCCGGAGATCGAGACCTCGGGGAGCGAAGCGGCTACACGCATGACCGTGGCGTTTGACACCCCCAGGAGCTGGGCGAGGGTCGCCTGTGTGATCTCGGAAGGGAGAAGGCTGATCCCTCCTTCATTCATCTCCCCGTAGTTCTCGGCCAGTTCGAGGAGGAGGCGACACATCTGCTCTCCGACAGACGCATAGGACAAAGAGGAGGTCCGCTCCTTCAGGGAGTAGAGACGCTGGGCTAGTCTTTGCAGACAGTGACACTTGACCTCATCCTCTTCTCTAAGCATGTTCAGGAACATCTCCCTCTCAAAGAAGAAAAGCTCTGTCTCGCTGACTGCACGGGCACAACTAAGGTGTAGGCCGCCGGAGTCCCTCAGTAGGATCTCCAACCCTATGAGGTTCCCCGGTCCGAGGATCTCGA
>QMQL01000019.1 GCA_003650505.1 Candidatus Acetothermia bacterium
CTCGGATCCCTCGCACGGGTGGAGGGCGAGAAGATCGCCGAGATCAGGATCGCCGCCGGCTCTGTCGCCCCGACCCCGATCCGACTCCGGAGGACCGAGGGGCTACTCACCGGGGCGAGGCTCACCCCGGAGACGATCGAAAAGGCGCGGGCAAGCGCGCACGATGAGGTCTCCCCGATCGACGATCTCCGCGGCTCGGCCGCCTACCGGAGGGCGGTGATCGGCGATCTCGTCGCTCGGGCTATCAGGGAAGCCGGAGGCCTTTGACCGGGCTCGACACGCCCCTCCCATTTCTGCTACCCTCGCTTTGCAAAGGAGGTCATCATGATCAGGAAAAGGGTCGTGTTGCTCGTTCTTCTCGCGATAGCGGTCCTCGTCCTTACAAGCGGATGCTTCCTCTTTCAAAATAGACCGCCTACTGCAGCGTTCGTCGTGCATTACGGGGTAGATGAGGAGGATCCGATGGTCGTCGATCTCGACGCCACCCCATCCACCGACCCGGACGGCGATCCGATCGTCGATTATATGTGGGTGTTCGTAGACGACTCTGTCGAGATCATCACCCCACTGACTTCCACCAAGCTCGTCCACATCGCCAAGATCACCGTCCGCTACCCGAACGAGGGCACCTACAACGTCCAGCTCGTCGTCCGCGATGACAAGGGGGCGAGCTCGGAGCCAGTGACAGGGCAGGTGACCCTCCCCAACATCCCGGTCGCCCCGACCGAGTAGCGGCCTTAGACGTCCGGGCCCTTCCGCTTCGAGAAGTAGACGATATCGTCGTGGCGGACGTAGCCGATCGCCTCGAAGAACGCCAGCGAGGTCTCGTTCCACGTCTCAACGAGGCAGGTGACGATCTCGATCCCGATCCCCGCAAGCCTCTCCTCCACCGCCCGAACGAGCGCCCGGCCGATCCCCTTCCGCCTCTGCTTCGGGGCGACGCTCAACCGGTTGATCCACCCTTTCCGACCGTCGTGCGTCCCGAGGACGGCGCCGGCGAGCTTCCCGTCGACCTCGGCGACGAGGAAGATAGAGGATGGCCCCTCGAGCTCCCGGGCGATGTGTCCCCGCGCATCCCGGCCGGCCGGCTTGTACGGGAGGCCGGACTCGTCCCAGAGCGCAACGAGTGCGTCGTAATCGCCGATCGAAAGCTCGCGGATCAGAAACCCTCCCGTCTCCATCGAAGGAGAGGGTAACGGGAGAGGGAGGGTTTTCAACCGCGCCGTCGCCGGGGGACACGGATCCCCTCTGCGTGGGTCGGAGGGCCTGAACGGAGTGTATCTCCCCGACTAGTATCGAAACGGAGGGAGAATGGTCAGACGTGCGTTTCTCGTGGGTGCGATCGTCGCGCTGTTCGCCGTTTCTTGCCTCGGTGAGCTTCAGCCGGCACCGGTCGCGATCGGGTTCGGGGTGAGCGTCCCCTACTCCCTCCCCGTCGATTGGAACGCGTCGTTCTCCTACCTTTCGGTCGAAGGCCTCCTGTCGGAGAACCTGACCCTCCTCTTCGACATCGGGGCTTATCCGGGATCGTTCCCCGACCTTTACGAAACAGGCGGGATCCTCCTCGCCAAGGGGTGGGTCGGCCCGACCGCCGTCTACGCCGGCGGCGGGCTGAGCATCCAGTGGCTCCGGGTTGCAAGCGCATGGGCGTTCAGACCGTTCCTCGACCTTCGGGCCGGTTATCAGATCTGGTTTAACGACTCGTTCGCGCTCGTCATTCAGTTCCGCACCCTGCAAATCATCCCGATCTCCTGGAGCTTCTCCCCCGAGATCGCACTCGGCTTCGATCTCGGCCTCGGCCGTGGCCGGCCGATATCCCCCCGGTTCGATGGAGGCTACCTCTGGCTCCTCCTCGGCCTCGGGGTCGCTGCCATGATCGCCTTTCTCCCGCGCAGCTAGATCGCGAAAACACGCGCTTCTCTCCCCCTTCACTTGCGGGCGAAGTTGTGCTATACTGAGCCGACTAGCGGAATAAGGAACCGAGGAAACACCGAAAAGAAGCGCGTTATATCCGGAGAAGGCGACGATCGGAGGGCCCGCGAGGTCGTCCGATTATATTTCGCCTATCGGGGTGAAAAGAACGAGTAGGAGCAGGGAATGAAGGAACCGAAGGCAACGATCAACCTGAGCAAGAACTTGAGCACGACGCCGCTCGACAAGGAGAAGGAGCTCCCGCGGCCGAGCCGATCGGATAACCCGATCCGGACCTATTTCGGCGAGATCAGCCGCGTCCCCCTCCTCACCCGTGAGGACGAGGTCCGCCTCGCCAAGCGGATCGAGGCGGGGGACAAGCGGGCCAAGGAGGAGCTCGCTGAGGCGAACCTCCGCCTCGTCGTGTCGATCGCCAAGAAGTATCGGGGCTGCGGGCTACCGTTCCTCGACCTGATCCAGGAGGGTAACCTCGGGTTGATGAAGGCGATCGAGAAGTTCGACTACACACGTGGATACAAGTTCTCGACATATGCCACCTGGTGGATCCGCCAGGCGATCCTCCGGGCGATCACCAACCGCTCGCGGACGATCCGTGTCCCGACGCATATCAACGAGCTGATACGGAAGATCTACCAGGTCGAGCGGGCCCATCTGAAGGAGAGCGGGGAGCTCCCCTCGCTGGAGGAGCTCGCCGACGAGCTCGACACGACGCTCGAGAACGTGATCAAGGCGAAGAAGACCGCCCAGAGCTTGACCTCGCTCGACATGCCGATCGGTTACGACGACGACGGCTCGGTCCTCGGGGATTTCATCGAGGATGCGACCGTGGAGTCGCCGGAGCGGGAGACGTTCGAGCACCTCCTCGTTCAGGAGCTCGAACGGGCGTTGGAGGAGCGGTTGACCGAGCGGGAGCGGAAGATCCTCGAGCTCCGCTACGGCCTGAACGACTACCAGCCGAAGACCCTCGACGAGGTCGGTGAGGTGTTCGGTATCAGCCGGGAACGGGTCCGTCAGATCCAGAAGGAGGCCCTCGCCAAGCTGCAGGACTCCGACCTGCGCAACCGCCTCGAGTGGTTCAAGCTCCTCTCCGAGGCGGCCTAGCGGCTATTCAGCCGGACCTTTCAGTTCCTCTTCGTAAGAGCAGGCTTTGTTCGTGCACTTGAGCTTTCCGCCCTTCTCGACGATGACCCCTTCCCCGCAGCTCGGGCAGGCCTTCACCGGCCGCTCGGAGACGGCGAACCGGCAATCCGGATAGCGGCTGCAGCTGTAGAACGTCCTCTTCTTCTTGGTCGAGTACTTCTCGACGAGGACCCCCTCCCTGCACTTCGGGCAGGTGACGCCGGTCGAGACCGGGGCGGTCTCCCCGCATTCGGGGTCGGTGCACTTGTAGTAGCGGCCGTACCTCCCGGTTCGAAGTTCCATCGGGGAGCCGCACTCAGGGCAGGGGATCGTCTGGACGGTCTGTTTCGCGTACTCGTCGAGCGCCTCGCGGACGATAAGCTTCCCATCGATGTACTTGTAGGGTAGGTCGGGCGGGAGGTTCACAGTATTGCGGCACTCGGGATAATTGGAGCAGCCGAGGAAGTACGTCCCCTTCCAGTAGCGAAGCTCCATCGGAGAGCCGCACTTATCGCACTTCAGGTCGCTCATCACCCGGAACGGCCTCTTCCCCCCGTCTTTCAGGAGGGATTCCAGCGCCTCGAGCCGGGCGGAGAACGGGGTGTAGAACTCGCGGAGGGCATCGATCCGGGTGAGGGCCCCCTCCTCGATCCGGTCGAGGTCCTCCTCCATGTGGGCGGTGAACTTCGGCTCTACCGTCTCGGCGAAGTAGCGCTTGAGGAAATCGACGACGACCTGGCCGAGGAGGGTCGGACGGAGGCTACCGCGTTCCTTCACCGCATAGCCCCGCTCCTGGATCACCGAGATGATCGCGGCATAGGTGCTCGGCCGGCCGACCCCCTCCTTCTCCAGGAGGTTGACCAGGCCGGCTTCACTGTAGCGGCGCGGCGGCTCGGTGAACTTCTGGGTCTTCTCGATCCCGAGCAGCTTCAGTACCTCGCCGGATTTCAACCCTTCTGGGATCTTCTGATCGTCCTTCTTTTTCGGCTCGGGGAAGAGCTTGAGGAACCCGGGGAAGACGAGGGTGCTCCCGGCGGCCTCGAGGGTGTAGTCCCCGGCCGTAACGATCACCTTCCGCTGGCGGTAGAGGGCCGGGGCCATCTGGGTCGCCAGGAAACGGTTGTAGATCAGGGTGTAGAGCTTCCGCTGATCCGGGGAGAGGTAAGAGGCGACCGCCTCCGGGGACCGGGTCGGATCGGTCGGCCTGATCGCCTCGTGGGCGTCCTGGGAGCGCTTCTTGTTCCGGTAGCGCCGCGGCTTATCCGAGAGATAGTCCTTTCCGAAGCCCTTCTCGATCAGCGTCCTTGCTTGGGCGACCGCATCGTCCGACACCCGGACCGAGTCGGTCCTCATGTAGGTGATCAGGCCTGTGCTCCCTTCGGGGAGGGCGACCCCCTCGTACAGCTCCTGGGCGATCCGCATCGTCCGCTTCGGGGAGAACCCGAGAACGGACGAAGCCGCCTGCTGGAGCGAGCTCGTGATGAACGGGGGAGGGGGCTGGCGGAGCCGCTCCTTCTCCTCGACCGACTCGACCGTCATCCGGGCCGCCCGGAGCCCTCCCTCCACCTTCGCCGCCTCGGCAGCGCTCCGGACGACGAACTTCTCCCCCCCCTTCTTGGTAAGAGAGGCGACGAAGACGCCGGAGTCGCTTAATCTGACGTCGATCTCCCAATACTCCTCGGGGACGAAACTCGCGATCTCGGCCTCGCGCTCGCACAAGAACCGCAAGGCGACCGACTGTACCCTCCCGGCTGACAGCCCCTCGTACTTGCTCCCGGCGATGATCCGGGAGAGGAGCGGGCTCACCTGGTAGCCGACGAGCCGATCGAGGATCCGCCGCGCCCGCTGCGCCTCGACCTTGTTCAGGTCGATCTGTGCCGGCGACTCGAGCGCCTCGAGGATCACCCGCTTTGTGATCTCGTTGAACAGCGGGCGGGAGAAGGCCGATTCGTCCTTGACGACGCGCTTCAGGATCGTGTAGAGATCGTAGGCGATCGCCTCACCCTCGCGGTCATGGTCGGTGGCGAGGTAGACCTTCCCCGCCCCCTTCGCCGCCTCACGGAGGAGCTTCACCTGCTTGGTCCGCTTCGTCTCGAACTTCGGGGCGAACCCGTTATCGATGTCGACCCCGAGGTCGCTCTTCGGCAGGTCGCGGACGTGCCCCTGGGAGGAGAGGACGCGATACCCCTTCCCGAGGAACGCACCGATCGTCCGCGCCTTGGTCGGCGATTCAACGATTATCAACTTGGTCAATTCCCTAGGCTCCTTTCGAGTCGGATCATTATACAGACGGCGATCCCAAAAGCGACATCCCGCCGGGAAACGGAGGGCCGAAGCCGGTAAAATCGCTCATATGAACCGTTCACCGAAGCATATCGTCTTCGAGGGCCTGCCGGCGGTGGGGAAGAGCGAGACGCTCGAGCTCCTCGCCAGATTCTATCCGGATAGGCTGACCGTCCTCCCCGAACTCGTCAAGGAGATCGCGATCCGTGAGCGGCTCGACCTCTTCCGCGACCGAGGGAGGCTGACAGAAGCGATCATCGCCGAGCTCCCCGGCCGGAAGCGGAAGATCGAGGCCGCGAAGGGAGCGGGGAAGGTCTGCCTTGAGGAGTCCCACCTCGGCGTCCATCTCGCGTACGCCCACGCGCTCGGAGACGCCCAATTCATCGAGGCCTATCCGAAGATCGAGGCGTCCCTCCCCCGGCCCGACCTCTACGTCAGGCTCGTCGCTCCGATCGATCTCTCGATCGCCCGGCAGAAGGGGAGGGGTACGCCCGAGTACTTCATCGACGGGGATACCCTCGAGCGGATGCTCTCCCGCCTCGACGAATGGCATATCTCCCGACGGACCGACCTCGTGACCGTCGATGCGGATCGCGACCCGGCCGCCTTCCTTTCCGATCTCGAGCGGATCATCGGGCTGCACTACCTCACCGGTAAGGTCCACGCCGGCGACGTCTTCCCGATCATCCTCCTCCTCGGCCGGCCGGCGAGCGGGAAGAGCGAGTTCATCGACTTCATGAAGAAGACCCCCCTCCCCGAGCGGGCGAGGACCTATCACATCGGGGACCTCCGGGTGATCGACGACTTCCCCATCCTGTGGGAGAAGTTCATCGAGGACGACATCTGGGAGCGGCTCGGGAGGGGGAGGCTCTTCTCCCGGCCGGTCGGAACGAACTACGCCGTCGCCGATCCTCTGATGTGGGCGTTCCTGATCGAGAAGCTGAACCGGGCTGCCGCGGAGGTGCTCCCTTCTCTCGGCGAAGGGGAGACGCTCCTGATCGAGTTCGCACGCGGAGGGGAGGACGGATACCGGAGCGCGCTGTCGCTCCTCTCACCGGAGATCCTAGAACGCGCCTCGATCCTTTACGTCGATGTATCGTTCGAGGAGTCGTGGAGGCGTAATCAGGCGCGCTACGACGAAGCGAGGCGCGACTCGGTCCTCACCCATTCCGTCCCCCGCGAGGACCTGGAGAAGACCTACGGGACCGATGATTGGAAGGAGCTCGCACGAGATACAAGCGGAAGGCTCCGGATCAATGGGTTCAGCATCCCGTATGCCACGATGAAGAACGAACCGGAATCGAAGGACCCCGCCGTCCTCGGCCCCCGCTACCGGGGATCGCTCGAACCGCTCTACGAGCTCTGGAAGGACAAGCCCTAGGGGAGGACCTCCCCGAAGACGCGGAGGAAGTTCCGATAACAGACCTTCTCCACCTGCCGCTCCGACAAGCCGGCCTCCCGGAGGAGATCGACCAATCGCGGATAGTCGGCGACCGTCTCGATACCAAGCGGGGTTTTAGATATCCCATCCAGATCCCCGCCGAGCCCTACAGCGTCCTCACCGCCGACGTCGATCGCATGGAGGACATGCCTGACCGCCGAATCGAGGCCCGGCCGGGGGAGGCGATCGACCTCCAAGCGAAGCCGTTTTTTCTCCTCTTCCGATACGCCCGGTTTCCCGGACGCCTCGAAGAGCGGACCGGCCCTCCGGTGGTATCCCGGATCGAGGAACATCGGAGCGAGGTTTATCCCCATCACGCCGCCGGCGTCGGCCAAGGCGCGGATCATCGGATCGGTCAGGTTTCGCGGGTGGGGACAGATCGCGCGGCAGTCCGAATGGCTGGCGATGAACGGCCGGCGCGCCATGCTGACAACGCCCTGAAACGCTGAGTCCGACAGATGGGAGACATCGACCATCACCCCGAGCTCCTCGGCGAGGCCGAGGAGCCGCTCCCCCTCCTGGCTGAGCGGCCGATCCTGGCCGAACGCCGTCCCGGAGAACGGGTTGTCCTTCCAGGCGAAGATCAGGTCACGGACGCCGAGGTCGAAGAAGCGCCTCAGGTTCTCCGCCCTCCCTTCGAGCGGATCGGCCCCTTCGAGGCCGACGATCGCCGCGATCGGCCCGCCCGAGAACGCCGCATCGAGGCCAGACCGATCGACGACCTTCGTCATCGCCCCGGCCGAGGAGGAGATCATCCCCTCGATCGCTTTGATCATCTCCTCCGCCCGCTCCGCCGCCCTGCCCGGGAACCGCTCCTCGAGGACGAAACAGGCGAAGACCTGGGCCCGGAGGCCGGCTGCGATCATCCCCGGGAGGCTGACGTGCGCGCCGCCCTCCCCGGAGAGGAAATCGACTCCCTGATCGAGGACCTTCATCGCCGTATCGCAGTGGGCGTCGAATATGGGAACGGAACTCATTCCGTGATGACCGCGATCGCCTCGACCTCGAGCGGGGATCCTTTAGGAAGGGCGGAGACCTCGACCGTCGAGCGGGCCGGGTACGGCTCGGCGAATACCTCGGCGTAGACGGCGTTCACCGCAGCGAAGTCCTCCATCGCCGCGAGGTAGATCGTCACCTTGACGACCGATCCGAGGTCGGCCCCGCCGGCAACGAGGACGGCGCGGAGATTGGCGAACGCCTGCCGGCTCGCCCGCTCGATGTTGTCGGTGATCAGCTCCCCTTCTGGGGTCAGGGGGAGCTGGCCGGAGGCGAAGACGAACCGACCGGCCCTGATCCCTTGCGAATACGGCCCGATCGCGGCCGGCGCCGCATCGGTCCGTATCGGCTCCGTCTTCACCGGCCGATGACCCCGAGCTCCCGGCCGACCTTGGCGAACGCGTCGATCGCGAAGTCGAGGTCGTCGCGCGTGTGGGCGGCCGAGAGCATGACGCGGATCCGCGCTTTCCCGCGCGGGACGGTCGGGAAGGCGATCGCGGTGGCGAAGACCCCCTCCTCGAACAGCCGCTTGGAGAAGTCCCAGGCCGTCTTCGCCTCGCCGAGCATCACCGGCGTGATCGGGGTCTCGCTGTGGCCGGTGTCGAACCCGAGCTCCTGCAAGCTCGACTTGAAGTACTCCGCGTTCTCCCAGAGCTTCCGGACCGGCTCGTCGGTCTTCTCGAGGATGTCGACCGCGGCGATGCAGGCGGCGACGTCCGCCGGAGTAGCAGCGGAGGAGAAGAGGAACGGCCGGGCGCGCTGCCTCAGGTATTCGATCACCTTCGCCGGACCGGCGATGTAGCCTCCCATCACCCCGAACGCCTTGGACATCGTCCCGCACTCGATGTCGACCCGGTCGTGCAGGCCGAAGTGATCGACGATCCCCCGCCCATGGCTACCGAGGACCCCTTCTCCGTGCGCATCGTCGACCATGACGATCGCCCCGTACTCCTCGGCGAGCTCGACGATCCCCGGAAGGGGGGCGAGGTCCCCGTCCATCGAGAAGACCCCATCGGTTACGATCAGCTTCTTCTCGATGTCCTTGTGCTCCTCGAGCGCCTTGGCGAGCCCATCGACATCGCAATGGGGATAGATCACGCGCTGCGCCTTCGTCAGCCGGACCCCATCGATGATCGAGGCGTGGTTCAGCTCATCGGTGAAGATGACGTCTTCCTTCCCCATCAGAAGGGGGATCACCGCGAGGTTCGTGTTCAACCCCGATTGGACGGAGAGGGCCGCCTCGGTCCCCTTGAAATGGGCGAGCTTCTCCTCGAGCTCGAGATGGAGGCTCATCGTCCCGGCGATCGAGCGGACCGCCCCCGGCCCGACCCCGTACTCATCGATCGCCCGCTTCGCCGCCTCGGCGAGCCGGGGATCGTTGGCGAACCCGAGGTAGTTGTTAGAACACAGGTTGAGCACCCGCTTCCCCTCGATCTTCACCCAGCCCTCGACCGGGCTTTCGATCGTCCGGATCGTGTTGTATAGCCCCTTCTCATGAAGCTCGGTAAGAGCCCGATCGATGAATCCAAACTTTTCCATCGCTTTTTCCTCCTCTTTCTTGTGGCTCGATTGTTCCTGAGATCCTCCGCTCCTACCAGCTGTGAGGTAATCCTCCGCCCCGGCGAGGATCCTCCGACCCTGTTCGTAGGTGAGGGCCCGCTCCGCCTCCTCGGGGGAGAACCAACCGGCCGCGCTGTGCTCGGCGGAGATCCTCACGCCCTCCCCGGGAACGCGGGCGAGAAAATAGACGACCTCCTTGTCGATCGGCCGACCGTCGCGGAGGAACCGGTAGCGGCTGATCGCCCGGAAGCCGGGGATCGGCTGAAAATCCAGGATCCCTGTCTCCTCGCGTATCTCCCGTTTGGCGGCGGCTAGATCATCCTCACCCACCTCGATCCCCCCCTTTGGAAAACCCC
>QMQL01000020.1 GCA_003650505.1 Candidatus Acetothermia bacterium
CATCCGATCTGACGCGGGTCGCGCTCGCCGCGCTCTCGCAACCGACGGAGTGATACCATGCGAAAGGAAAGGGAGGAGAAGATGAACGAGAAGATATGGAGGCTTGGAATCCTCATCGCCGTCATGGCGGCCTTCACCGCGCTCGCCGCCTACGGCCAGGGAGGGACCGCCGTCCCGAAGGGGATCATTCCCACCCCGCCGGAGAGTGAGGAGCTCGAAGTGAGCATATGGGTAGACAAAGGGGCATACACCGTAGGCGAGTCGATCACCATCCATTACAGCGTCAACAAACCGGCTTACGTCTACATCTGGGACATCGAGCCGGACGGAACGGCGAATCAGATCTTCCCGAACTCTTTTCCAGGGGGATCGGACAACTACGCTCCGGCAGGGGAACACGTCGTACCGGGGAGCTGGCAGGTCGACCTACCGGTTGGGACGGAATACCTCCAGATCCTGGCGACGACGACACCGGTAGATCCGTTCGCATACCTGACAGGAGATCCCGATCAGTTCCGACAGCAGATCGAAGTGCAGATCCTCGGGATCATCCCGGCGAGCGAACGGAGCTGGAACTTCACCAGCTTTGAGATCGTCTCTGGGGCCCCGCCGTCCTACGCGACCCTGACGATCACATCCGATCCGAGCTGGGCCACGATCACCCTGGACGGGACGTACGCCGGTTACACCCCGCGCACCCTCTTCGTCGAGCAGGGTTTCCATCGGATCACGATCAGCAAGGCCGGGTATCAATCGTACAACGCGATGATATTCATCCTCGGCGGGGGGAGCCGGACGATCGACGCCGGCCACCTGACCCCGCTATTCCCGACGAACAATCCCCCGACCGCCTCGTTCACCTACTATCCGAGCGCACCGATGGTCTACAGCCCGGTCCAGTTTAGCGGGAGCGGCTCATCGGACACGGATGGGTGGATCGTCTCCTACGCATGGAACTTCGGGGATGGATCGACCGGAACGGGCCCGCTCGTCTCGCACACCTTCCTCTACCCGGGGAGCTATTCAATCACCCTTAGGGTGACCGATGACGACGGCGCCTCGAGCGAAGCGACCCAGACGGTGACGATCGGGGCGGGGAACATCCCGCCGACCCCCTCGCTGACGATCAGCCCGGCGAGCGTCTTCCTCGGCGGATGGGTGAAGTTCGACGGAACCGGGTCATCGGACGCGGACGGGACGATAGTCTCCTACCTCTGGGATCCGGGCGACGGTTCAGCACCGGTGCAGTCGACCGTTCCGTACCGCTTCTACCGGTACGCGAACCCGGGGACGTACACCGTCACCCTGACGGTCATCGACGACGACGGGTCGAGCGCCGGCGCGAGCGCCCAGGTTCAGGTGATAACGACGAACATCCCGCCGGAGGCGGCGTTCACGTACTATCCCGAGTCACCGCAAATCGGGGAGTGGATCCGGTTCGATGCCTCCGGATCGCAGGACCCGGACGGGACGATCGCCACATACTCCTGGAACTTCGGGGACGGGACGAGCCCGGTGGCGACGGAGAACACCTATCACTACTACCGCTTTACCTCCGCCAGGACGTACCTCGTCACCCTGACGGTTACCGACAACGACGGAGCGTCGGATTCCGTCTCCTACCCGATAGCGGTCGGGAGCGCCGCCGAGCCTCCGGTAGCATCGTTCACCTACACGCCGGTCAACCCGGCGGTCGGCCAGGTGGTCACATTCGATGCCTCCTCGTCGTTCGATCCCGATGGGTTGATCATTCACTACATCTGGGACCTCGACGGGGACGGGAACGACGATGCGAGCGGTCCCACGGCGCACGCCGGGTACGGTAGCGCCGGCGTGGCGAACGTTCGGCTGACCGTGATCGACAATGACGGCCTGTCAGCGACGGTGACCCAGCCGATCGCCATCTCCTCCGGCTGGGGAGGACCGAGCGGTGCACCGCCGATGGGGAACACCCCCGGGATATTCGTCTGGGGGACGAACACCTGGCACATCACGGTGAACGCCGGTTCCGGATGGAGCACCCCGCATTCCTACCGGATCGAGCTCGGGACCGACGGGACGTTCCAAGGGGTGAACCGGTCCGCTACGGGCGGGGTCGCCCCCCTCGGGATCATCCCGACCCCGACCGGAGGAGGGAAATCGCTCACCTTCGAGGGATCCCTCCAGATCGGATCGATCGACTACTCGTTCACCGCGCCGGGAGCGGACAAGATCAGGATGAGCCTGAAACTCGACATAGACGGTGACGGCACCCTCGATCAGTCGACGAGTTTCGTCTATCTCCGCTACTCGATGGTCCATCCGCCGTACGCGCCGTTCGTGATCGGCCTCGCCGAGGGGGCGACGGACCTGATCCCGGCCAGCGACTTCAAGATCGGGTTCTACAGCACCTTCCTCGCCGGGTACATGCACGTCTTCACAACGACGATATCCCAGCTGGAAAGCCTCTAGGGCTGGGGGGACCGACCGGGCGGGGCGAACGATTCGCCCCGCCCGTCCTTTTCGGTTGTCGGTAGTATTCGCCCGGGGGTAAGATAGAAACGTCATGGAGACCCGCCATCTCGCGATCGATTGGAACCTCGATCATCCAGCGATTCACCGGGACCCCTTCTTCGGCCGGTTCTCCTTCTCGGCATTCGACGCCGTGTTCATCGATCCAGAACCGATTTCACGCCACTGGACGGCCGAGGTCGCGACAGGGGGGGATGGAATCCGTAGGACCGATCCGGAACGGGATCGGGGATTCGGCCGGACATTGAAGGCGTGGATGCAGAGGCGGCGGGCCGAGGCCGATGACCTCCTGAAACGAGGGGGAGGGATCATCGTATGCCGGCTCAGACCCCGGGGGGAGCCGCTCGAGATCCTCTCCAGCGGCGGGGTGCCGGAGCGGGTCGACCGGTACAGCTGGCTCCCCTCGATCACGCTCGTCGACCGGCACCATCAGTTGAGTTTTCCGACGAACGGGCGCTTCCTCCCCCGCCGGGGCGAGGACATAGTACTTGCGGGTACGGGAAGCCCGTTCGAGGACTATCTGCGCGAGTTTGAGGGCCACATCGTCTATGACGCCGTCTACCAGGACCTCCTCTCTACGCCGATCGAGAGGTTCGCAACGGGCCTCGCTCGCAATCGGGTCGGAGATATCGTGGCCCTCGAGATCCCGTTCGACGAGGGGAGGCTGATCCTCGTTCCGGTTGTACAAGGGATCCCACCGGCCCGCGAGGCCTCCTCTCTGGTGGAAGCAGCCCGGAAGGAGGCGTTCCGACCGGCGTTCGCCCCCATCCCCGACTGGCTACCGTCCTACCCCCTCCCGGGTGAGGACGAGCTCGTCGACGAGCTTACCGGCCTGACCGAGCGGAGGGATGCCCTCGCCCTCAAGGTGGAGGAGACGGCGAAGAAGCTCGAAGAGAAGACCCGCTACAAGCTCCTCTTATATGCAAAGGGCCGCTTCTCGTTCCTCCCGGCCGTCGCCGACTCGTTCCGCGCCCTCGGATTTGATGTGACCGAGAGCGGACCTGAGCTCGTACTGCAAAGTCCCGAAGGGGACGCGATCGTCGCCGCCGAGGCAACGGAGGAGACCCAGGTCGGCCTCGCTCCCTATCGTCGGCTGAGGGAGGCGGTCGATCGGGCGATCACCGACGGGGAGGGACCGCACAAGGGGATACTAGTCGTCAGCGGTTCGAGGGGGCTCGACCCGAAGCACCGGCCGACCGAATACGCTCCAGGGGTCCTCCGCGGATGCGAGGCGCAGGGGATATGCCTTCTCACCTCGTATCGACTGTTCAAGCTCGTCCAGCAGGCGCTGAAAGGGCCCCGGAGCAAGAAGTCCCTCGCCGATCTTCGCCGGCTGATCCTCGAGTGCGACGGGGAGCTGAGGGACGCTGAATCCCGGTGACACCGCTTCTCATCGGATGCATCCTCATCATCCCAACGACCGCGCTCCTATCCGCCGCCTTCGCCTCCTTCATGCGGCGGCGCTCGATCGGCCAGCAGATCCGGGCGATCGGCCCCGATGGACACGCCCGGAAGATCGGGACCCCGACGATGGGAGGGATCGTCGTCCTCGCCGTCTGGATACTCGGAACGGCCACCCTGGGGAGCGTCTATCCCCTCACCCTAAGGAGCGCGTTCATCCTCGCCTCCGGGATCCTGTTCGCCGCGATCGGCGCTGCGGACGATCTTATATCCATCCGGAAACGCCGCTCCCTCGGCCTTTCCCCCTTGCAGAAGATCTTTCTTTCGAGCCTGGTGACGGTCGCATTGTTCTTCGGGTTCAGTGCCGTATTCAAGACGCCGCTGCGCGTTCCTTTCTCCTCCCTGAACGTCACCCTCCCTCCGGTCGGCTCGTTCTTCCTCGCCTGGTTCGTCTTCTTGGCGACGACGAACGGGATGAACCTGACCGACGGCCTCGATGGCCTAGCGAGCGGGACGACGATCCTCATCCTGATCGGGACGGTTCTCCTATCGCCGACACTTGAGAACATCGCCATCACCGTCCCCCTGATCGCCGCTTTGATCGGGTTCCTCTGGGTAAACGCCCATCCGGCCCGCCTGTTCCTCGGCGACGTAGGATCGTTCGCCCTCGGCGGGATCGTCGCTGGCCTCGCGATAGCGGGCGGATCGACCCTCCTCCTCCCGTTCCTAGCGGGGATCGTCGTCATCGAGACAGGATCGGTCATACTGCAGGTGATCTGGCTCAAGGCTGCGGGTAGGCGGTTGTTCAAGATGAGCCCCCTCCACCATCACTTCGAGAGGGAGACGAAACCGATGGGGGACTACGTCCTTCCGGCACCCGCATGGTCGGAAACAGCAATCACGACGCGCTTCTTGATCATCGAGGCGCTCTTCCTCCTTCTCGCCATCCTGGCCGGCCGGTAGAAGGACTCATGCCGGAGGTGGGACTTGAACCCACACGAGGTGTGAACCCCACAGGATCCTGAATCCTGCGCGTCTGCCAATTCCGCCACTCCGGCGCGTGCCGAAGAAAGTTTATTCCTGTCCGAATCGCCTGTCAACGATTGCTCGCCTCCTCGGTCCGCCGGTCTTGGCGCGGAGTGTGATATCGGTTACAATGGAGGACGCTTGACCGCACGTCTTGGGTGATGAAAGGAACGGTGTAAGAGGGCATATGTTCCCGGCTGTGGGAGTACAAACGCCGGAGGGGGTTAGGGATGGTTGAGCTGAAGGACTTCCGTATCTTCTCGGACCTCAAGGGGAAGGAACTGGATAAGCTTCAGGAGGCCGTACGGAAGATCAACTACGGTCGCGGGGAGATCATCTTCCAGGAGGGGGCCCCGGCATTCGGGTTCTACCTGATCTTCGAGGGGATGGTTAAGCTCGTCAAGCGGAGCATGCGGGCAAAGAGCCAGATCCTAAAGATCGTCGGCCCGGGCGAGACGATCGGGGAGACGACCCTGTTCGACAAGGGGAGCCACAACGCCTACGCAAAGACCCTCGAGCCGGTGACCGTCGGGTTCATCGAACGGGGCGACTTCTTCTACTTCCTCGAGCGGCACCCGAAGACGATCTTCCGGATGTACGAGAAGCTCTCCCAGGAACTTAAGGCGTTCCAGAACAAGCTCGCCGAGCGCTCCTACTCGTCGAGCAAGGAACGGCTCGCCCGCCTGATCCTCCATCTGGGGAAGAGCGGGGTGGAGCTGTCGCGCGCCGAGCTAGCGGAGATGGCCGGGGTCTCATCGAAGACGGCGATCAGGACATTGAGCGAGCTCGAGAGCCGGGGGATAATCGCGATCGAGAGCCGTCGGATCAAGATCCTCCGCGAGGAGTACCTCCAGAAGATCGTCGAGCCGTTCTCCACAACCCTGAACCCGAGCCTGATCATCTGAAAGAAGAACGTCCTCGCCATAGGTGATCGGTGTCCTTCTGGAGGGACACCTTGGTTCTTACCATCTTTCTGGGCATCTGTCTTTCAGCATCCCCAAACGGATTGGGCAAGGACGGGCGACCATTGACAGGTGGATTGAATCCGACTGAACGGACGATCATCGTCGGGGTTACCTTCGTAATCTCGGTCGTAGCGAGCATCGTCCTGCATCGACCCGGTGTCCCGATGACGCCGGTCGTTGCGGGGATCTTCGCTGTCCCCCTTGTCTTTGGCGTGAGCTCCCTCCGCCTCCGGGGATCCCTCCTCCTTGCAGGAGGGATCGCTTTGACCGGCGTCCTCCTTCTTTCCACGCTCTTCGAGGTTCACAGAGCGACAAGCCTGATCCCCCTATTCGCCGGTTACCTCGCGTTCGGCGGCATGATCGGCATGATCAACGAAAGGAGAATCCTGAAACGGAGGAAGTGGCGCCAATCGCGGACGCTGAAGGAGCACTACGATGAGGAGGTCTTCGAGCCGGCCCTGAACATCCTCCACTTCATCGATCGTGAGGGGACGACCCTCCGCCGGAACGAGGCCTCCCGGTCTGCGATCGGATACGCGACGAAGCGGACGCTTCAGCTGGCGGAGTACGTCCATCCTGGGGACATCGACACGATGAAGACGGAGCTGATCCGCCTGTTCGATCGGGGCGGAATCCGGGGGGTGAAGCTCAGGTTCATATCCGAGGAACAGAAAGGTTTCCCGGTCGAGATCCGTGGGACGAGGATCACTGAACGGCTCGCCGTGCTCGAGGCATCCAATCAGGAGAAGGAAGCCGAGCTCGAACGGAAGCTGATGGAGACGGAGGCCCGGTACAGGATACTGATCGAGAAGGCGATCGATACCCTCGATTCGGGGATCGTCATCACCGATCAACGGGGTGAGGTCCTGTGGGCGAACGCCACCATCGGCGAGTTCTTCGGGATCGATCGGGACCGACTGATCGGGATCGACGCCAAGCGCGCCCGTTCCCGCTACGTCGGGGCGTTCGAGGATGCGCAGGCGATATCCGAGGTGATGGAAGAGGCGATCAAGAAGGGGAAGCGGATCGATTCGATGACCTGCCGGGTCCGCCCGACCCTCGGCCGGGAGGAGCGGATCCTCGAATACCGATCGCTCCCGATCGAGGCCGAAGGGGACCGGAGCGGCCGGATCGATCACTTCATCGATGTCACCGAGCTGAAGCGCTTGGAAGATCGCCTCCGCGAGAAGACGCGCAACCTGGAACGGAGCTACGAAAAACTTGAGGAATTCTCGCACGTCGTCTCCCACGACCTGAAGCAACCGCTCCGGACGATCGAGACGTTCAGCGGGTTCCTTCTCGAGGACTACGCGGACAAGCTCGACGACGAAGGGAAGGAGTACCTGCAAACGCTTAAGAACTCCTCGAAGCGGATGCGACACCTGATCAACGATCTCCTCGCCCTGGCGAGCATCCACGTCGACAAGGCCTCATACGAGCGGATCAACACCCAGCGCCTCCTCGAGGAGATCCAAGAGGATCTCGAGGTCCCGCTGAAGGGCGTGAACCTGCAGATCGCCGATGATCTCCCGCCGGTCAAGGGGAACAAGGTCAGGATCGGCGAGCTGTTCAGCAACCTGATCGTCAACGCGATCAAGTACAACGACAAGGCGCTCCCCACGATCCGTGTGGGGTGCAAGGCGGATGGGATGAAGAACGGGATGGCCACGTTCTTCGTCGAGGACAATGGAATCGGAATCGAGAGCCGCTACCGAGAGCGGATCTTCGGGATGTTCGAGAAGCTGAACCCGAATCCGAAGGACGATTATGAGAGCACCGGAGCCGGCCTCGCGATCTGCAAGCGGATCGTTGAGGAACACAGGGGAAGGATCTGGGTAGAATCGGAGGTTGGCAAGGGAAGCACGTTTTACTTTACCATTCCCAGAGCAAGAGAGGTGGAAGCCAATGCGTACCCTCGAAAGGATGAAAGTCCTCGTAGTGGAGGACAACCCGAATGACGTTACGATCATAAAGCGCGCCATGCGCAAGAGCGACGTGAAGTGCGAGCTCTACTTCGCCAGCAATGGGGCGGAGGCGCTCGATGCCCTCTACCAGACGGGGGAGTTCGCCGACACGCCGCGCCCCGACCTGATCCTCCTCGACCTCCGTCTCCCGAAGGTGGGAGGGCTGGAGGTCCTGGCGAAAGTCAAGGAGGACGAGCGCCTCCGCCGGATCCCGGTGATCGTCCTGACCGAGTCAGAGCGCGAGGAGGACATGGTCAAGGCTTACGATAGCGGGGCGGCGAGCTACATGACAAAACCGGTCGACTCCAAGGACTTCGAGCGCTTGATCCAAACCGTACAGGACTACTGGCGGATCGCCAGGATCTCGCCCGAATAGGGGATACGGGCCGACGGGACAACCGTCCTCCTCTTTCCGGATCGTTGCCCTCCTGCAGAGGCACGAACTCCAACCTCTTCAGTGGCATCTGCCCCACCCCGTGGAGGGACCGGCAGATATCATCGCATCAGCTTACGACAAGGAGCGGGGCGTACGCAACGGAAGAGGGAGAGATCCGAGGGGCTGCAAGGCAACTCCCATCGTACCTCCTTACGAGGGTTCCTCACCGTTTCGAGAGCGCGGTGAGCCTCTTTCCGAACAGAGAATATACGCCTCTCAAACCGGGGGCTGAGCCGAGAGGTTGAAGTTCCGGTAGGGCAGCCAACGGTCCTTACCCTGGGAAGGCGGACGCGGCAGCAGGTCCGCCTTCCCACCCCCATTTACTCCTGCGGGAGAGAATCGAAAACGAAGTAACACTCTATGTATTCAGCGAGATACCTAGCTTGATCCGCCTCTCCCTCGGTAAGCGGCCGGCCGCTGAGGGCGATCAAGGCGGCCATCGCGTCTGACACCTGCTCCGGAAGGTCCACCGGCGGTGCCCCCCCTTCTTCTCCGTAAAAGATCCCACGCAAATCATCATCGATCCTATCGATCGTACTGCGGTCGATGATCGTGCGAACGGCGAACGCGACCGCAAACCGCCACCGCTTGACCCCTTCACCTAAAGCTGAAAGCGCCTGAGAGAGCGTTCCCTCTAGTGTCGAGTTCAGCTTGTGTATGGAAGCGAACAGTTTCTCGTCGCTCGCTCGATCGAGGAGAGGGATAAGTCCCTCCGGTGAGGATCGTTCGATCTCCTCTAGGGTCAGGCGATAGGAAGCGCAAAAGCCGACCACCTCCGCACGGAGCACGGCGAGTGCAACGGAGGAGGTCTGGGTCAATAAATCGGAGGGTATCCCATTGACAGCGCTGAAAAGCTCCGCACAAGAACCTCCGATCCCCGATGGAATGGCGACCGGAGCCCCGGTGAACAGATGATCAGCATAGGATCGATAGAGCGCATAAAGAGGGGCGAACGAGGAATAAAGGTCGGCAAATTGAGAGCCGAGGGCCGCCTCCGGGTTCGAAACGGCTACTAGAGACAGAGCAGCGATCAAAGCAAGAGCAGCGATGATATTCCGCATACCGACAGGATAACACCGTTTTACCGGCGATTCCATTCTGGACACGGAAGCGATCTTGGCTACAATCCTTCTAAGCCGTCAGCCGGACGGTCGAGTTCAAAGGAGGTAAAGATGAAACGGGTAGGATTGGTAGCGCTGTTGTTGGTCACAATCGGGGCCCTCGTCGCGTTCGCC